>CAZQAI010000034.1:2749-11190 GCA_964591305.1 uncultured Clostridium sp. | reverse complement strand
TCCAGCCGTTTTGCTGGATCAGCATATGGCCCTGCGGATAAACAGGAACAGCCTCCATGAGCACAGAGCGGTTCTGCTTATACAGGTCAACAGCCTGTTTGATCAGGTTCAGATTTTTCTCGTCCGCATAACAAATACGGCCGGACAGGTACAAACATCCCATCATGGCGTTGACCATATTGAAAGCCGTTTGCCACCCGCTCTCCGCATCGGAGAGAATTCTCTCCGATGTCAGAGGGTACACCTCCCTTTGCGCTTCCCGCATATGGAAATCCACCGGGTAGGGGTAGGACCAGATTCCGGCCCGCTCCGGGGGCATACAGGCCAGCATCCCCTGCACAATGGAGGGGTAGCGATCATAGTATTCCTGATCACTGGTAGATTGAACCGCAAAGTGAGAGAGTGTGCCATGTCCACACCGCATCGCACCGGAGCCGCAGTTCTCGATCATAAGACCGGGGTGTGTTGTTTGCACCTCATCTATGAAATCAAGGAAGGCGGCTGTCATGTCCTGGAGGGCTTCCACCCCCGACCTCCCCTCCTGGGCATCAATGGAGGAACCGGTTGTGTGGTTGTAGTCATTTTTAACGAAACGGACTCCCATGTCATATAGGGTATCAAAAACAGCCATGAGGTGAGATCGCACCTCCGTACGGCGAAAGTCCATAAAGCATTGTGGCTGACCAAGGGGGTGTCCGTGCCGGGTCAGGAGGCAATCCGGATGTGCCTTTGCGAAATCAGAGCGGATGTCCGCTGTCTCGATCTCCAACCATACACCGGGTTTCATACCCAGAGCGGTGATGTCGCGGATGATACCGCTCAGGCCGTCGGAGCCAAAAAGGGCATCCTGTGGCTTCCAGTCACCGATATGTATGCTCCATGCATCCGGCTTCCCGAACCATCCTGCATCAATGCAGAAAACTTCACAGCCCACGATAGCGGCTGTCTTGATAAGCGGCTCCAGGCGTTCTCTGGTGGGTTGGGCCCAAAGACAATTCATGTAGTCATTGAAGCAGACCGGCACCAAGCCATCCGGAAAGGCGGTTTTATATGTTCGTCTTTTATAGGCGTTCAGATCGGCAATGGCCTCTTCGAATCCGCCCTTGACCCGTCCGTACACGGCAGGTACGGTGGTCACGGTTTGACCGGGCGCCAGATTCACAAACCACCCGTCATTCTCCTCATGAGTTGCCGAAAGCATGACGCAAAGTCCGGAATGATCCTGGTACCCCTGGGCGTTGACCTCTATGTACCACCCTGTCCCGGACTCGATCTCAAAATACCACGTCTCCTCGGTCTCGGTGTCCTCTAAGAGTATGAGCGGGTATTGATGGCCTGTGGTCCAGCTGCCCACACTGCCAAAACGAATGGCAGCCTGATGATTGTGATTGTAGGTAGCATACAAACCGAGATCCTCTATGTAATCGTGGTGCCATTGTGCCTCCCCCTGCCAGCAGAAAAAGGCGTAATGCAGGATGAAGCGTCGATCATACCAGCGGCGGCCACCGTCCATTCCAATGTCCGGAACAAACAGGGAGGACAGGCTGTCGACCAGCAGAGGCTTCTGTCCCCGGTTGGCTACATGGGTGATTTGACGGCAGGAGGACAGCCCCTCATACCGGCATCTCTCAAGGATCACATCGGCCAAGGATCCGGACAAATGCCAGCAAGAACGTCCTGTCTCGCCATTCCCTTCCGTCAAAACAGCATCATGCAGGGAAGCTGCACTGTTGTGATACAACAGGTTGTCTTGTGCATTCAAGCTTATATACACATAGGGGGGTGGCATAAGTATTCCTCCTTTGTTTTATCCGCCGTAACCGGCGGGGTTCAGTTGATATTTGTATGGCGGACATGCTTTTTTTCTTTTGGAAATGTGATTTGTGACAGCACAATGCCTGCAAAAATGATCACACATCCCACATATCCGATGGGCAGTATATCCTGGCTGACATGAAGGGTTTCCGGGGTCACCAGATTCCACAGAATCCCGCCAATTGTAGCAAACACAGATTCGGTTGAAAAAACGATGGCCGCATAAGTGGGATTCGCACGTTTCTGACCCAATATCTGCAGTGTATACGCCACCCCAACCGACAAAAGACCGCAAAACAGAATGGCACCTGTGGCATTCACAAACCCCTCCGCTGTCGGCCTCTCTGTGAGAGCTGCGCATATCAAATTGAATAGTCCGCAAAACAGGAACTGCCAGGAGGAAAAGCGCAAAACGCTGACATCCGATACATACCGGTCTATGGCCAAGATATGCGCTGCCCAAAAAACAGCCCCCACCAGAAGAATGATCTCGCCGGATCCAAAGGAAGGTGTATGTCCGCCTCTCAGGCAAAGCATGTACAATCCCGCTGTGGCTAGCAAAACGCCTACCCAGGTATTCCAGCTCACGCTCTTTCGGAAGATGAGAAAGTAAAACACCGGAGTGAACACGGTGTACAACCCGGTTATGAAGCCGGATTTTCCGGGATCCCTCAATATCGAGGTGCCAATTTGCTGAAGAGCGGAAGCTAAAAACAGGAAGAAGCCTCCTATAAGAGCACTCAAAGCGGTCTTTTTATGACGCACCTTTCTCTCAAGCCTGCCAATATCATTTTCCCTTTCAAATATCAGGTACACCGGTATCAGTGACAAAGCACCCAGCACAAAGCGGGTGCCATTAAAGGTAAAGGGAGGCAAATGATCTCCGCCCAGTACCTGGGCCACAAAAGCAAAGCCCCATATACAGGCTGTGGTAAAGAGCATGGCAGTGGATACAATTTTACTTTTCATATCGTTACGATTCCTTCAAGGTACTATGGTGTCATTGTCCATCATGATCGTGCGTCTTATACATACATTATTCTAAAACATGCCAATCGGCTACAGCACGGAAGGTAGCCTTTGAGCGGCTGTATTGATCCTCGTGGCTTGCATTCCCCATGGCAGTAGCTCGCAAAAAGCACATAATCGTAGTATCCGGCAGTACCTGAGCCGCAGGATGATATATATAGAAGTCCGTATCTGCCAACCGGATCCCATACCCATCATCCGCTGTGCCCTTGGGCAATGGATCATCTCCGTACAGCTCGGCCATTGGCATGAGACGGTCGCTGGCCACAAGTTCCTCAAACAGGTACGGACTGACAAGAAGGATCGAGGATTCGCCTGTAATGACATACTGGTGAAAGTTCTCATACTCATTGCTGTTATACTGTGCATTGATCTGAAAACGGTCACTCTCTGCCTCTGCCTTTGCCTGTTCCGCCTGATATTCATCCTCAGAATAAACCTGATATTCCACCAGGTTGACCGATTTTTTTCCGTCCCCGTCATAATCCTCCGGGCATATATCGTTTAAAAGGGATACAAAAGCCGTTCTCTCCTCGCTGTTCATGCGGTATGAACCGGACAACGTGACCGTTACGTCATAGGCATCTCTCTTGAAAATCTGTACCAGACCAATGACCAGTACTGTCAGGAAAAAGGCAGAGACAATGACCTTCCATTTGTGATAATACCAAAAATTATCCAACCACTGAAGGGCCGCGCTTCGTTCTGTCACATTCCCCGGGATAAGCTTCTCTTCGCCGGAAGGCTGTGTATTCTGTTGTTTTGACTCCATGTTCAAGGCTCCTTTTCTGGGCATTCAACGCCGACAATGCATTTAAAAGATACCTGCTCTCATATGCGGTAACTTGGAATGTCATGTCAATGAAGCAGGCAGCGACTATACAGCCGACCGCCTGCTGATCGGTATGTTACGTTTCCGAAGAAACCCAGCTGCCCACGACTCAGTCGCCCACGACTCAGTCGTCCACGACTCAGTCGTCCACGACTCAGTCGTCCACGACTGTGTCATGAGGCTTTCGGCTGACATCCAGCACCTTGAAATGCAAGGCGCCATAGGGCGCATCCACCACAATGTCATCCCCAGCACGCTTGCCCATAAGCGCACGGCCAATCGGAGACATATCCGAGATCTTGTTTACCAGAGGGTCTACCTCGTTGGAACCGACGATGCTGTAGGTGATGTCCTCATCCTCCTCCATGTCGTGGAGCACTACAATGGAGCCGAGTCCTACGGTATCATTATCCAACATGGTCTCATCCACCACTATGGCATTTTCAATAAGAGCCTCCAGATCCAGGATCCTGGCCTCGTTTTCGGCTTGCGCCATACGTGCGGCATCATATTCCGCATTTTCTGACAGGTCCCCGAAGCCTTTGGCCACGGCGATATCATCCCTGATCTTAGCCCGTGTCTCGCTCTTGCGTCGGCGAAGTTCTTCCTCCAGCTCTGCAAAGCCCTGCTTTGTATATTGCTGTTTTACTGTTTCTGCCATGATATTCTCTCCTTTGAAAAACAAAATAATAGGCGGTCAAGCGGGCATACCGGTGGGGTATGCCCGGAATGCGGTCACGGATGGAGTAAGGCAACAGCTGCCATGAGCTGATTATCCTTGTCGTCGGGCAGTAGATTGATGTTGTACGTCAGAGCTTCCTCAGACAGCTCCAACCTGACGTCAGGCGTGATACCTACCCCGTCGTAGCTCTCACCGCAAGGTGGGTCATAATATTGGGTCGTCAGCTTAAGCGCGCCGTCATACCCATACCGGCTTAACGGATAGGTAGTCTGCATAGTACCTTTGCCATAGGTCGTGGTGCCGATCACTGTGCCGAGCTGATGGTCGCGGATGACAGCGGTCAGCAGCTCTGCGGCGCTGGCTGTGTGTTCGTTGACCAGCACGGCAACCGGATAGTCGGCATACTTTCCCACATCTTCCTCTTTGTATTGGCCGGAACCGCTTGTGACCTTGCCGTTTGAAACCGTCACTGTATAGGTTTTCTTCTCGCCACCCTTATTTCGGGTATACAGCATGACATCGTCCGGCTTCAGCCAAAAGGTGGCTACATCCTCCACCGAGGACAAAAGTCCCCCGCCGTTATTACGCAGATCGATGACAAAGGAGGTGCATCCGGATTCCAGCAAACTGTTCATGGCCGTCTCAAACTGAGGAGCGGTGGTGTTGTCAAAGCCGGTCAGACGCACAACACCCACCCGGCTGTCGGTTGCACAAACATGGAAAAGCACTGATTGGGCGGTGATTTTCCGCCGTGTTACAGTGAACGGCAGTTCTTCGTACCCCTTTTCTGCCCCGTCAGCGGATCGCGTTTCGCGCCAGACAGAAAAGACTGCTATGGTTCCTTCCTCGCCACGAAGGCGGGCCAAGGTTTCCGTATAGCCAATATCATTCACCATGACAGCCTCATCTCCCGCGCCCACGGCCATAATGGCATCCCCCGGCAGAACACCCGCTTCCGAAGCAGGGGAGTCGGGGTAGACATTTGCAATGATCAGGGCTTGATAGATGACTCCGTTATTTGTAACAGTGCCGTTGATAACCGAGATGCCGACCCCGCACATTTCCCCGTTCTGATCGGCAATCTGGGCCTCATACTCATCGGCCGTGAAATACTCGGCGTACCTGTCTCCGGTTGCCTCTACATAAGCCTTGAGCACAGCCGTGACAAGAGCCTCATCGTCCAGATCTCTGACACTTAAAGAGCGGAACAATTTATCAATGGTGATCAGCTCTTCAGCAGCATCCTCCATGCTGAAGGCATCGCTTGTCGATGGCTTTACATCCACAGCCCGGTCACGGAGCATAACGACAAGTCCAAATGTGGCCAGTGCGGTTATGATGACAGCCATCACAACGGCCCCGACTGCGGCCGCAAGGCTTACCTTGCGGGCAGGTCGGGGACTATCCCCTGTGACATAATGCTTGGGGGGATCCTTGGTATTCTGGTTCATGAATTATAGTACCTCATTTATGGTTTATGCATCTTACGCAAGATGCAGGCATCAGGGCTTATCCCCTCTTACTGAGCAGGGGACGGTCTTACATTTTTGAGTTTTTTGAATTCAGATACTTCTTGACCATCAGTGCCACCTTGAAGGTAATGGCGTGTTCAAACTCCCGCAAATCCAAACCGGTGAGTTTGCGGATCTTTTCCAGCCGGTATACCAGCGTGTTGCGGTGCACAAACAGCTTTCTTGATGTCTCCGACACATTGAGGTTGTTTTCAAAGAAGCATTGTATGGTCATCAGGGTTTCCCGATCAAGGGATTCCAAAGAGCCCTTCTTGAAAACTTCCTGAAGGAACATCTCGCACAGGGTGGTAGGCAGCTGATAAATCAGACGGCCGATGCCAAGGTTCTCATAGGAGATGACATTCTTTTCTGTTTCAAACACCTTGCCCACATCCAACGCAATCTGAGCCTCCTTGTAAGCGCGGGCCAGATCCTTGATGTTGTCCACCACCGTGGACACACCAACAGACACCTTGGTGTAGAACTCGGAAGACAGGGTATCAGCGATGTTGATTGCCACCTTCTCCATTTCCTTGTTTTCGGTCCCCGGCTTGACTTCCTTGACCAGTACAACATCGTGCTCGCTGACGCTGATCACATAATCACGGGTCTTATCAGGGAACATGTTCTGCAGCATTTCATATGGCATCATGTCGGTCTTACCGAAGAATTTCACAAGGAAGACGATGCGGTACTCTTCCGCATTGAAATGAAGCTCCTTCGACTTTATATATATATCGGAAGGCAGGATATTATCCAGGATAATATTTTTTATAAAGGAACCTTTGTCGTACTTTTCGTCATACAGATTCTTGATATTTCCCAAGGAAATGGCCAACAGGCGGGAGATCATGTCCGCTTCCGCATCTTCTCCCTCCACAAAGGTAACGTACTCCCTTCTGGCTCCGTTGGACAAAGGCCTGTACGTGCATCCAGTTGATATGAATACATCGGAAGAGTAAGCCATCTCATCGCGGACGCTCTGGCATACCTCCCCGATCCGGACAAGCTCGGAGCAGGCAATGATAACCCCCGTCTCATCGATGACGCCGATGGTTCTGTTGTCTACCGCATCCTTCATCTGATGGATGACGCTTTGAAACAACCTGTTTGACATGAATGTATACCTCTCTCTTTTTAAAAAATCTTACGTGTTCATCATCCGCACACTTACGCATGGGCCGTGGATCCCGACCGGCCGGCGGATATTCACCATCTGCAGGCGGAGTATGCATGTCTCAGCGACATGATTTGATTGAATCACAGCTCATACCGGTAGGAAAGGCAGCTGAGGACAAAGGAGGAAGCCGTCTCAGTACGCAGAATCCGGCCGCCGAGTCCTGTCATAACGAGGCCTGCCGCACGGGCTTTCCGGGCCTCTTCAACGGAAAAGCCACCCTCACTACCGATCACAATGGCAATCCGAGGATGCTCGCCGTGCGCCCGGGGGCCGCATTCCATCCCGTTTAATACCGAGGTTATGGGCTGGGTACCCTCTCCTTCATAACAAAACAAGGCCAGATCGCAGGCAGAAGCCTCGGTCAAGACAGCATCATAATCGGTCAGTGTCTCCCTCATCCGGGGAATGACACCCCGTCCGGACTGTTTGGCCGCCTCTTCGGCGATACGACAGCGGCGTTCTGTTTTCCGGGTTTCGGCCTCCGGCTTGACATGAACTACACAGCGGCTGCTCTCAAAGGGTACAATCTCCGAAACGCCGCATTCGACAGCTTTCTGGATGATACTGTCCAGCTTATCCCCCTTTGGCAGGGCCTGAAACAGGATGGCATCATAAGGCGGCTCCGTATCCGGTAAACCGATCGACAGGATGGAAGCCTCCACACTCTGTCCGTCGAAATGGGTCAATATGCAATCGTACACCCTTTGTTGATCACAGACTGTGATATGATCACCCACGGCCAGGCGCAGGGAGTAAGCGGCATGGTGAGCGTTATCGTCGGTGAGTGTGACAGACGAATCATGTATAGCCGATGGTTCCACAAAAAAGCGCGGCATAACGACTCCCTTTCATCTTTTTCAGATTCTGTCCGGTTTTTTCGCCGTCCCGTCAGAATGACCAGTAAAGCATGCCGACAGAAAGGTGATGCACGAGGGATTATACATTTCACATGACATTACTATACCACAACTTCACCAATTTGTCAACATTTTTTTTGTGACTTTAGGCAACGATTAAGTCATTATTTACAATTTCGTATTATTTTATTTCAAAGGAGAGTGAAAATGTGATAAGGACCGTCATTTTGCCATGTGGGAATTTGCCCAAATCCGTCCATCCGACGAATATAATGCGTTTGCATCGCACAGAAGAACGACATGTCCCTCTGTGTCTGTACGCAGAAAGGCGATTCCGCGGTTGGTCAGACGGTTCAGGACAGCGGCGTCAGGATGTCCATATGCATTACCCGCTCCTGTCATAATGACAGTGACCTCCGGTGTCACAGCATCCAACAGCTCATCACCGGTCGAGGTGTCCGATCCGTGATGTCCCAACTTGAGCAAGTCACAGTCCAGCCATCCCCGATCGCCCATAGCCTTCAGGAGCGCAGTT
>CAZQAI010000034.1:0-2739 GCA_964591305.1 uncultured Clostridium sp. | reverse complement strand
ACAATCAGGCTGTGGTTGTTTCCCTCCCCCCCCGGTTCCGCTGTTTCTGTCCATGGCGCATCGTCCAAATAGAGACGAATGACCTCAACAGTCACCTGCCCCAATGTCAGTGTCCATATGCCATGTGGATGTATCACGCCTGCTCCTGAGTCCTCCATCATCCGGTACGTATGTTCGTCCAGCGAAGCCAGGCAAGCATCTGTCAGCACCACCCGTTCTGTCTGTATGCAGGAAAGGATTCTGTCTGCTCCGCCGATATGATCCTCATGCGGATGTGTCAAAACTAAACAAGCCAATGAATCGACTCCCTGTACATTCAGGTACGCCGCAAGTGTATCTTCGGCTTCGTTCGGTCCGGTATCGATCAGAATATGCCCCTCCGGTGTCATGATCAGGACAGCATCACCCTGCCCTACATTTATAAAGTGGAAGGAAACAGGTGCGTTCCGCTCATGACCCGCCGGAATCAGAAGGAGGATTCCCATAAAAGCCATTATGACCGCAAGACATATCCGTCCTGCGCGGTGTCCCCTCACCGATGACATCACAGCCGCCTCCCCTCTGTCGGATTATGTCAGGCTGTATCACATTATACCATATCAAGGCCGTCCTGGCAAGAGAGAAGTTTGAAAAGCGTATAGCTTTTTTGATTTTCACCGCCTTCCCTGCCAGGCGGCAGATATTTTTCGTCATATCACGCAAAAAGTTCCATAAAACCGTAGGCTCTTTGGAAAGTATAAACATATCCGTCTCTCCCCTGCATGACGGTACAGACGCCGTTACAGTTCAGCCAGGGAACGGAGGAGCCCCGGTGTTCATGGCACCCAACATAACCTAAACGCGGTCGCGGGGCCCCTCGCCCCACTCTACAGTGGAAAAGGGAGCGTACTATAGAGGGTGGCTGAACTGTAACCAGACGCCCTGTTCTCCAAACAAATTTCTGATATGCTCTTGCAAAATGTACGGAATTGTGTTATACTACCAAGGAAAGATTCACCACAGGGTGCATGCCGTTCCACTTTATACAGTAAGACGTTGGTCCGGCAGTGATCCATAGGAAAGGAGTTCATGATGAAGCCGTCTCTTCGTATTCCGTTAATGCTCTCCCTTTTATTCACTTGTCTGCTTCTTCTGTCTGCCTGTCTGGGAAACGAGGGGGAGGACGATACACATACCGGAGCAGAGAGCTCTGATGTGCCTGTCGATTCATCGCAGTCTGCTGACTCTGAAACCGCCGAACAACCTGTTACCGAGGAGGAATCACATATGGAAAGCCAAACGGAGCCGATGACGCTCCCTGAAACCGAAGCACCTACCGAACCCCCCACAGAGCCGGAAACAGATCCTGTACGGGAACCGCTGGAGCTTGCCTGCTCTGTCGATCCCTACATACCCGATACACCGGCTGAGGTCCGCAACATCAAGGCCATGTGGCTCTCTCAGTTCGATCTGCAGTCTGTATATACCAATGGCGGCAAGATTCAACGGGATGAGAATGACTTTCGCACCCTGATCTCGACCATTCTGAACCATGTAAAAGCAAACGGCTTTAACACCGTGATCGTGCAGGTACGTCCCAATGCTGACAGCATGTATCCTTCAGAATACTATCCACCCTCCATGTATGTAACCGGTAGCTATGCCAATGCTTTTTCATACGATCCGTTCCCCATCATCATCGAAGAGGCCCGCTACCTTGGACTGTCCGTTCATGCATGGATCAATCCCTTGCGGGGAGAGACGGATGCCGAAATGCAGCTGATCAGCACCGATTTTCTGATCCGTCAATGGTATGATGACGATGAGTTGCGGGGTAAGTACTTGGTGCAGGTATCGGGTCGCTGGTATCTCAATCCTGCATATGCCGAGGTCAGGGATCTGATTGTCCATGGCGCACGGGAAATTCTTCAGACATACGAGGTGGACGGGGTTCACATGGATGACTACTTTTACCCCACTACCGATGCTTCCTTTGATAAAGCAGCCTATACAGCCTATCAATCGGAAGGAGGAAGTCTCAGCCTTGCCGACTGGCGCCGGGAAAATCTGAATGCCCTGGTGTCCTCCCTTTACCGCACGGTTAAGATGCAGAATGCCGACGCCTGGTTCGGCATCAGTCCGTCCAGTATTATCAATACCGTGTACAACAACCAATTTGCGGACGTCTATCGCTGGTGTGCCGAGCCGGGATTTGTGGACTACATTCTGCCGCAGGTCTACTTCGGATTCGAACACGCCACCGCTCCCTTCGACAAGATATGCGATACATGGGACAGTATGGTTACTACCGACTATGTAACCCTGCTGATCGGCATGACCTTCGGAAAGGCGCTGTCCAAGACCGACCAATGGGCTGGTGCGTCCGGTTCTAAAGAATGGGCGACCCACACCGATATTCTGGCCCGATCCGTTCAATACACGCAGACGCTTCATCACTGTCAGGGCATCAGCGTCTTCTGCTACCAGTACTTCTACCATCCTGTCACTGGCGTTGAGGTAGCCGAAACCAAAGCAGAGCGTGACAATTTTACATCCGCATTGGCCGAGGCCCGCTGGGACAGTCAGTCTTAGGCCACACTGTCGCCGTCCGGCAGAAGGGGCTGTCTCTGTCGGACGGACAGAACCCGGCCGTCAAGTCAGAGACATAGGGGGATAAACCGAGTATATGGGGACGAAATCCAAGCATCAGAACATGTCATCCCGACACACGGCAAAACCATCCGGCAGCAAACCGGGACA
>CAZQAI010000033.1:0-11215 GCA_964591305.1 uncultured Clostridium sp. | reverse complement strand
GAGTGGGGCGAGGGGCCCCGCGACTGCGTTTAGGTTATTTTGGGTGCCATGAACGCCGGCTTTCCGGAAAAGTCATCACGATAAATTCACTACATATCACTACATAATAGTAGGGAAAGTTCTTTGGGGGTCTGAGGGCTCCTCCGTTCCCCGGCTGAACTGTAACTCCCCCGGGTTTCATTCTGTCCGATTGCTTTCTTCCCGGCTTGACAAAAATTTCTGTATCCTGTATGATATAGAGGTCATGCAACGCATCGTAAAAAAATATAGAGGTCATGTAACGCATCGTAAAAAAGTCGTCTTATAAAGTAGTGAAACCGACACTAAGGGCGAAACGGAGGAGGACCAATATGGAAGACAGCGTGATTGTGGACATGTATTGGGAAAGAAATGAACAGGCCATTACGGAAAGTCACCAAAATTTTTAAAAAATTTTAAAATTCATCTGCCCCCCTTGTAATTACCCCCTTTGTATGATATAATGAAAACAAGCAGTATTTCAACAGAAAGGAGCCAATATGCCGAAACCGTTTCTTGAACTGAAAAACATCGGAAAAATTTATGTATCAGAAGGCAATGTGGCCGTCGGTATCCGCGGAGTCAATCTGTCCTTTTCCAAAGGGGAGTTTGTCGCCATAACGGGTGCTTCCGGCTCAGGTAAATCCACGCTGCTCAATGTCATCAGCGGGATGGATACATATGAGGAGGGCGAGCTGTACATCGAGGGCGAACCTACTTCCCATTACATGCAGAAGGACTGGGAGGAGTATCGCAAGAAGTATATTTCCTTCATCTTCCAGGAGTACAACATTATTGAGAGCTTCACGGTGCTTCAGAATGTGGAGCTGGCCCTGATGAACATCGAGAACCCCCGCAAGCGACGCGAAAAGGCTATGGAACTGATACGTCGGGTCGGACTGGAACCCTTTGTGCGACATAAGGGAAGTAAGCTGTCGGGCGGACAAAAGCAGCGAACCGTCATTGCAAGAGCCCTGGCAAAGGACAGTCCTGTGATTCTGGCCGACGAACCGACGGGCAATCTGGACAGTCAGACCTCTGCCGAGATCATCGAACTGCTTCGGGAGGTGTCCAAGGATAAGCTGGTGATCGTGGTCACACATAATTTTGAGCAGGTGGAGGCCTGTGCTACCCGCCACATCCGGGTTTTTGACGGCGCTGTGGAATCGGATCATACATTGGTGGCACCGCCGCCTGTTGTTGACAGACAGCTGCCTGAAGCTGTGCAGGATGCGGGACAAAATGTGTCACAACGAGTGGATACCGTACGGAATGCCGCTACGCTGGGCCGGGTGCGGTTTGCCGCTACCCCCAAGCTGTCGGTCTTCTTATGCATCCTGATGACAGTGGTAGCCCTGATTCTGACCGGCTTGACTTCTCTGTCCTCTGACGCCAGCATGCTGTTCAGCAAGCAATATATGTTTACCCACATGAAGGGACGGGTGGTCATAGCCCGTACTGACGGCGGCATACTATCTGATGACGAGTTGAGCAAGCTGGCAGCCGATGTGGGAGCCGATGATTTCGTCCATTATGATTATATGTTGGATGCATCGGCTGGCTACCTGTTCGAGAATCCGGATTCGGACTATTATCAGTATTGGAGTTTTAACTTTTCCTACCCTGCCGATGATGTCGTACTGGACGCAGGACGCTATCCCCAGAACGAAAATGAGTTGATCCTGCGTGTCCCTCTGTCACTCAAGCAGGTGTTCGGAAGCGGCGACAGCTTTGTGCCCACCCGCCTTGAAAACCTGTTTGGCATAGCGGATTATACCGTTACCGGCGTGTCCTACTATGTGGATAACACCGTGAAGCCCACTGTGTACTTTACTGAGTCGGGATACAGGACGGCAACGGCTTTGGCCTCCTTCTCCTCCCAATACCGGGGGCAGTTTTCCGCTTCGGCAACCGGCACGAATGTCAAGAATGACCGTATACAGGTCTCTATGTCAGGCTATGAGTTTATCGTGGACTTTGACATGGCGCCCGGAACATATGCGATTGGCTCCATGATCGATCAACTGGCCGCAGGCGATATATTTGATATAGAGGTGACCATCGACGGCTCCTTTCAGGAATACTTATATAAATATAAAGAGGTATATTCTTCATATGGAAGCGTAGATACGGATTTATATGGAAGCTCAGATACGGATTTATATGGAAGCTCAGATACGGTCAGCAAGACATTGGATAAGGACAAAATGGTGTACCGCCTGAGCGATAACACCATTGCGCATCTGCGGCAAGCCGGTGTATATGGAAGCGATTGCTTGGTCATGGCTCCCGATGTGTTGGTGGATTTCCTGATGGAGCAGTATTTCTCCAAATCATACACCCAGGCGTCGCTTTTGTTTGGGAGCGACCGGGAGGCCCACCAAATGGTGGAGACCTTGCGGACCTTAGGCTACACGGCGGTGCCCTCTGATGAGACAGTCGAAGAGAATGTGGAGGATCGCCTGATGAAGGTGCTGACCTATGGCTTGGAAGCCTTCGGATGGGTTTTGACGGTGGTGTTCATCTCTATGTTCCTGGGCCTTTGCTCCTCCCGTGCCATGAACGCAACCAGGGGGGATATAGCCATTATGCGTTCCATGGGCATTCCCACCAAGGTGGTCAAGGCCAGCATTTACTTTCAGACTCTGATTGCGCTGATCCCGGCCTTCCTGGTAACAGCGGTCACCTGCATAGTGGTGTATCTCATCCCCCGTACCAATGGCATATTTACCTTCCTTCATGCTTGGGTTTATATTCTGCTTTCGGTGGTGCTGATCGCCGTGGCGGTACAGCTCTCCCGCCGGTATGTTCGGAAGATGTTCCATGAATCTGTGAAAAAGACCCTGAAGGGAGGTAATAAGTCATGATCGGGAATGAAAAGAGTATCCTTGAGATCAGCCATGCCCATAAGTATTATAACCGTGGGCGCAGCAACGAGATACATGTCATGAACGACATCGACCTGTCCCTGCCTGAGAAGGGTATGGTGGCAATTTTCGGCCGGAGCGGATGCGGTAAAACCACCTTGCTCAACGCTGTCGGAGGACTGGACAGAATCAACAGCGGAGCGATCCGCATATTCGGAGAGAATTTAGCGGACGATCCGGATACCCTGCGGAATCAGTACATCGGGTACATTTTTCAGAATTACAATCTGAATGTAAATGAAACCGTATATGAAAATGTAGCCGATGCCCTACGCCTGTGCGGTGTGACAGACGATGAGGAAATACGGAACCGGGTGCTGGCCTCCCTCCGAAATGTGGGAATGGATAAGTATAAGGACAGAACCCCGGACACGCTCTCCGGCGGTCAGCAGCAGCGGGTCGCCATTGCCAGAGCGATCTGTAAAGGCCCGGCTATTATCCTGGCTGATGAGCCCACCGGCAACCTGGATGAGAACAACACCGTGATGGTTATGGACATTCTGAAAGAAATATCCAAGAACCGTCTTGTGCTGCTGGTGACCCATGAGGCCAATCTGGTGGATTTCTACTGCGATCGGGTTATTGAGATCGTGGACGGAAAGATTGCCGGGATCCGGGAGAATACCGAGGCGGAAGGGTACGTGCATCGGAATAAGAACGATATATACCTGGGCGAACTTGAAAAGGCAGAATTTTCAGAGAACGGTGTGACCGTGGAGCGGTATGGCGAGACCGGGAGCGAAGTCAGACTCAAGCTGATCTCCTCGGGCGGTAAGCTGTACCTCCGGTGTGAAACCCCCGGTGTACGGGTGCTGGATGATACCTCGGAGGTCAAGTTGCGTGAGGGCACCTTCCAAACAGTGCCGACCTCACAAAATGTGATGCGTGACAAGCAGTCTGTGGATATGTCTGTCCTCTCTCCGGTGAAGGGGGAAAAATTCGGGCGGCTGTTCCACCTGAAAAATGCTGTGGTCATGGCATGGCGGGATAATTACTCGCAACGTAAGAAGAAGGGAAGAAGATTTCTGCGTGTCTGTCTCGCCATGCTGGCGGTGGTGCTGGTCTTTATGACGGCCGTCAACGCCTTGGCCATCAAATCCTATGTGCAGCTGGATGACAATACAGACAAGCAAATGTTCTTCCTCCCACTGGATCTGACATCCGAACGAGATTACAATAAACTGATCCGGGATCATATCGGACAGGACGGCCTGGATTATGCCGGAGTCACGAACAGTTCGATGTTTGTAGTCCAGCAGACTTTCACTTTCCGCACGGCCGGCTTTATGACGGCTGTATCCGTCAGTCTGAAGGGTAAGGGATACATGGTCAGTCAGTCCGTGGCCGCCGATCTGCCATTGGTCTGCGGGACAGACAAGCCGGAACATGCGACCGATATCCTGATCACCACTGCCTTGGCGGATGACCTGATCGAATCCAGTACAGTCAGTTATATCAAGTCATACGAAAATATGCTGGGCCTTGTATCGGGCCGAATGGGAGGTCAGAACCTGCGCATTGTGGGCGTGGTGGAATCAGAAGAAAGGAACATTTTCTGTCATGATCTGTTCTGCGCTTACTACTCGCTCAGGTATACAAGCGGAGGCGGGTATCTGTCGGTTCTGCCGGCTTCCATGCAGACCGTATGGACGGGAGAGATCGGTCCGGGGGAACTGATCAGCTACAACTCGGATCTGAAGGAAGGCGAGACAGTAAAAATTTTCGGGCGGGAATTCAAGGTGGCACATGTGGCCAATCCTTATACCACACTGGATCAATATCCTCAGTATGTGAAGGAGACTTACGGTGTCAAGCTCCTGACCTATGAGGCATATGTGGAAGCCAACCATCTGGAGAAGGAGGACTTCATCCGTACGTATAGCACTTGGCTGTTTGAGTATCTGCCCACCTACCTGACGGAATTCCTCGATGTCTATATGGAAAATGTCGTGGACATCGAATATGATCCTTGGGCGATCACCATGAATCAGGATATCCTGGCATATATCAATTCGTGCTACGCCTTTGCAATGCCGGTGGATCGACTTGATCAGGACGGCATGTGGCAGGCATACCTGTATCATAAGGCAAACGGCACATGGCCTACCGCCCAGGAGCTCGATACATTCGATTCTTCCGGATACCAATCATTCGAAGAGACGTATGATGAACAGCGCGAGAAAAATGATACGACGTACTGGGAATTTGTGGACTACCACAACAGTAACATCAAGATGTATGACGATTCCTGCGTGGTGAATGATGCGGATTACCTGGCCATCTTCTCTTCTGTGGGAGAAACAGACCCCCGCATAGGTTACGGATTTTTTGAAAAAGAAATATGGGACTGGGAAGACGAACCGTATTACTCCCACTACATGATGATCCATGCCAGCGATCCGGAGGCTGCTGAGGCATACCTGACAGCCACCTTTGGGAACGACATCATCACACCTTCTGACAGATTGGAGGAGCAGGCAAAGGCGTATTATGGGGAAATTCTTGGCTCTGCGGTCGCATGCCTGGTGATTATGGCATTCATGTGCCTGTGCGTGTTTTTCATTATGCGTTCCTCCTTTATGAGCCGCGTGCGGGAAGTAGGCATCCTGCGGGCCATTGGCGTCTCCAAAAAGAATTTGATCTTCCGCTTTTTCGTGGAAACAGCCCTGTTGGTTCTGCTCACTGTGGGGATCGGGTACGGCCTGTCTGCGTTGTTCATTGCCTACCTCTCCGACGCACCCCTGTTCTCGGAAATCTTCTATTTCCCGCTTTGGATGGGCCTGGGCTTGGCGGTTGTTCTGTTTGCCGCTGTACTCTTGTTCGGCCTTCTTCCGGCTATGCTGCTCCTGAGAAGAACCCCCAGCGAGATTCTGGCCCAGTACGACATATGAGGTATGCCGCACGGCTCCAGACTGCCGTCGCTTCGTTCTGATGTGCTGTCAAGATGTACATTGTATCAGGCGGTTCTGCCTCTGAAATCCCCGGCACGCTCTCACGGCGTGCCGGGGATTTTGATATGGAATCGACATTTACACACCGGAAGATTCATCGTCAACATGCCTAATATTCACATGGAGTTCATAAACATATGGTAGAATATCACTATCATGATATACTGGCTTAGTAGGGCTGCGACATCTGTGTGTTTGCCGCAAGAAAGGAAATAAGTAAAAATGAGTAAAGATAAAACATCCCCCGGCGGAGCAGGCTGCCCCCTGCGGAAGACCTCCATCGGCGGTCAGGCATTGATGGAGGGCATCATGATGCGGGGGCCAAAAAGGACTGCCATGGCCGTACGAAACCCTCAGGGAGAGATGGTTGTTGAAACCTTTCCCACATCCACGGGGAAAGCGTCTGCAGTGCGGCGGATCCCCATTGTCCGTGGTGTGTTTAATTTCGCAGACAGTATGATTTTCGGCTACAGGTGTCTGATGCGTTCGGCGGAGATCTCCGGTCTGGACGATGCGCAAGCGGAGATGGAACGGGAAAAGGCGGAAAGGAAGGCGGCCAGGAAAGCCGCGAAAGGACAGGGAAGCAAGTCCCCGGAATCGGATGACACAGATATAACGGATCGGGTAGAGCAGACAGAACAGGTAGAGCAGGCAGTTCAAACCGGGACATTATCGGAGGCACCCGTATCTCCGACTTCCACTTCCGAGCCGGAGAAAGCATACGCAACAGATGGCGGGAAGACCGACTCCGATACACAAAAAAAGAAAAACAACATGTCCGGCACGACCGTGCTCATTATGATTGTCAGCGTGGTTCTGGCGTTGGCGTTGATGGTGGGACTGTTTATCCTGCTGCCCACCTGGCTGTACGATTTGTTGGCCAGGCGGGCGGACTGGATGTACGACAACAGGTATGCCAAATCGGTATTCACCGGTGTGCTGAAAATATTGCTGCTCGTAGGCTACATGGCTGCTGTGTCCCTCATGAAGGAAATACGCACAACTTTCCGCTACCACGGGGCGGAACACAAGACCATTTTTTGCTATGAGAAGGGCTTGGAGCTGACGGTGGAGAATGTGCGGGCCCAACGCCGCTTTCACCCCCGGTGCGGAACCTCTTTCCTGATTCTGATGGTGCTTGTCAGTATTTTGGTGGGCTTCTTTATTCCGCCAACCTTGCCGACCTGGCTGTATTCCGGCATTCGCATCCTGTTGGTTCCCATCATTGTGGGGTTGGGGTATGAACTGATTAAATTCTGCGGACGTCATGACAACTGGCTGACCCGGGTGATTTCAGCACCCGGTGTGGCTCTTCAGCATATCACGGTGTTTGAGCCGGACGACCGCATGATCGAGTGCGCCATTGCTGCGATCCGGGAGGTCATTCCGGAGGACGGCAGTGACAGGTGGTAACATGTACAAAATAACAGTATGAGGAAGTATAGGTATGAAAATCATTGTTTGTCATTCATATGACGAGATGTCCGACACAGCCGCTCACATGGTGGCCGATGTTATGAAAGCACGGCATGATGCTGTGCTCGGGCTGGCCACCGGCTCTACACCGATCGGTGTGTACAGTAGGCTGGCGGCTATGAACCGGGCCGGCGAGATTGATTTTTCTGATGTTGACACATTCAATCTGGATGAGTATTACCCCATTGCCCCGGACAATACCCAAAGCTACCGTTTCTTTATGAATCAGCATCTGTTTAACCTGGTCAATGTGGATATATCCCGCACCCATGTTCCGGATGGAACCGCCTCCGACCCCGTCAAGGCTTGCACCGGGTATGAAGACTTGCTTGCTCAGGCGGGCCGGGTCGATGTGCAGCTTCTGGGCATCGGATGCAACGGCCATATCGGGTTTAATGAACCGGCTGATGCATTGGAGCCGTCTACCCATGTCACCGCTCTTACACAATCTACCATCAAGGCCAATGCCCGCTTCTTCGCATCGGAAGCTGAGGTGCCTACCCATGCCTTGACAATGGGCATCGGGACTATTCTCAGGGCCGGAAAAATCATCATCATGGCCAACGGGGCCGCTAAAAGACAAGCCGTTCAGACCATGTTGTCCGGTCGGCTGACTACATCATGCCCGGCCTCCTTTTTAAATCTGCATGCCGATGTGACACTTGTGTGCGATCAGGAAGCCGCAGGACAACTCTGATTTTGCACAGAAAAACCTTCCAGATACTCCTTTTGCATAGAGATTCCGCCATGTGTCCATACTCCTCTTACCAAACGAGGGGGAGTATGCCATGTACCATAATAAGGTTGTCATATGTGGAGTCAACACAGCTGGACTGAAGGTGCTCACAGAGGAAGAAAAAAAGGCCCTGCTTCTGCGTATGCGGGAAGGCAGCCCGGAAGAGAGGGCTAAGGCCCGGGAGGACATGATCTGTGGAAACCTGCGGCTGGTGCTTTCCATTGTCCAGCGTTTTGCCGGACGAAGGGAAAACCGCTGCATGATGGATGACCTGTTTCAGGTGGGATGCATTGGCCTTGTCAAAGCGGTGGATCATTTCGATTCGTCCAGAGAGGTCATGTTCTCGACCTATGCGGTACCCATGATCCTGGGTGAGGTGCGCCGCTTTCTGCGGGACAGCGCTACTGTGCGGATCAGCCGTTCGACCCGTGACCTGGCCTATCGGGCCTTGCAGGTGAGGGAACAGCTTTCTACCGAAAATCAGCGTGAACCCACTGCCGATGAGATTGCAGCCCGGCTGGATATGCCCAGAGAGCAGGTTGTAGCCGCTCTTGAGGCCATCGTGGAGCCGATTTCACTGTATGAGCCGGTCTATTCCGAAAACGGGGACTCTTTGTATGTCATTGACCAGCTCAGCGACACATCCCGGGATGCCAGTGACGAATCTTGGCTGGAGAATATCGCTCTCAAGGAGGCGGTAGCGACGCTGACTCCCCGGGAACAGACTATCATCCGTCTTCGGTTTTATCAGGATAAGACACAAATGGAGATTGCTTCGGAGATCGGTATATCCCAGGCGCAGGTATCCAGGCTGGAGAAGGCCGCATTGGAGAAGTTGCGTGGACAGTTATGATATCCCAACTCATATGCATACATTTTTTCATTTAAAGGAGGATTTGATTATGCCCGGACCAAGTGGTGGCTTTGGAGGAAGATCCGGAGGCCCAAGAGGAGGCCCCGGCTTCAGAGGCCCTGGGAGAGGCTTTGGCCCTCGTCCGCCCCGATATCCGCATCATGGTTACTACAGGAGAGGGTGTTTTGGCCCCGGATGCCTGACTCTTGCCCTTATCCCGGCACTGCTGATTACGCTGATTGTGGTGCTGACAATCTGCTTACTGTAATGCGTTTCCATGCGTATAAAACACTGAGAATGAATGAATGTTCGACGGTTGATCCGCGAGAGGAGGCTTTCTTATGACCCATACAACAACCAATGCCCATTTCCACCTGCTCCTTGCAGATGAAGGACAGGATATCTATATGCCCCGTAAAAGCCAGTCATGGGGGTATCGGTACGGCCCCAGTATTATGGTACATAATGGAATATGTGAAGCTTGGTTTGCATCCCCCGGAGACGGCTATGAGGCTGACTGGTTTACCTACCGTCGTTCCGAGGATGGCGGGAAAACCTGGAGCGAGGAAAAGGTGGTCATGTCTCCGGTGCCCGATTCTATGGACTGGTTTTCCGTTTGCGATCCCGCTGTCATCAAGTACGGAAAATACTATTATATCGGCTACACGTCGACCATTTTTGCCAATGGAGGCGGTGTCTGCAATAACGGCTTTGTGGCCCGCAGCACATCTCCCACCGGCCCGTTTGAGCGTTGGTGCGGGAACGGTTGGGGACAGAATCCCAAGGAGGATTTGCATTGGCTGGGCAAGCCTGCTCCCGTCATTTATTTCGACGAGGACTGGCACAACTGGGGGGCAGGGGAATTTTCCTTTGTCATCAAGGATAATATCCTTTTCATGTACTATACCTGGACATCGGAAGACCGGGATGGATGTCCGATTTGCGAAACACGGGTTGCTACAGCTGATATCACAAGGGAGGATTGGCCTGCAACAGTGACACAGCATGGTGTGGCTGTGACCCGTCCCAGCGGCTCCAACGATTCCTATGATATGGTGTACTGCGAGGACATAAGGAAATTTGTGGCCTTGTCTACTGATGCCCGCTTCTCCGAGCAAAGCTACTTGGCCGTATATGAGTCGGAGGACGGTCTACGGTACCGCCGGGTCAATGAGATCAAGGTCAATACAGGATGGATGTGCCATAACTGTGGCATTTCCGGCGATGAACAGCATCATATCCGCAAGGGCGACATCCTGCTGCTGGGATATGCCTACGGGAATAAATGGGGATGCTGGGGCACCCGGATGCATCGCTACGATTTTGAGGCGATGGAGGCTGACTTTTACAGTGAGACCGATCAGCCTAATATACATCGTGAGGTGGAGAAGTGGGAGGATCCGACCGAGTATGTGCCTACGACCCTGTATCTGCAAGCGCCTCACTACCTGCGCATGAAGGTGGGGGAGACCCGGAAGCTGCCTCTTTACTCAATGAATGTCACCTATGTCAGTCGCCCTGTGGAAAGCGGCGCGCGTTTTTCACAGTATGATAAGGAGGTGGCATCGGTACGGTGCGGCCGCATCACTGCCAGAAATCCGGGCATGACCTTTGTGACTGCCATATGGAATGGTTTGAGGTGTGAGTTCCCGGTGTATGTGTATGAAAACGATCCTCCGGAATCCGTTCCCATGAAGCCATATCCGGACAAGAAGGTGGTTTTCTTTGTCCCGCTGATTCCGGAATATAAGACCAGCCTTTCCAAACGGGAGATGAAGCAGCTCAGAGGACTGTGTACCTATGCGGACGGTTCCTGGTTTGAACTGGCCGGAGAGGCCGATGGCGTCAGCTGCATCAACCGCAACCCCGAACTGTTCGTGGTGGATGGGGAGGGTCATGTCTTGCCTACCGGACGGACAGGCAGCGGTACGGTGACATTGGCCTGCGGAGGCCATGAGTTTGATGTGGCTGTTACCGTTACAGAGTAAACTGCGGAGCGTTTTCCGGCTGAGCTCTGCCGCTGTGCGGAATCCATGCGGCCGTCATCGAAGGAACGGGAGAACAGGCTCTGAGAGCTTCATAGAAATGTATGCACCAAGCCCCTCTCTGCCGGGAGAGGACCTGGGTGAGGGTTATCAAAAAACCATACTCATAGTTTGTCAATGCTCTTGTAAAAAGTAAAGTTACAGTTCAGCCGGAGAACGGAGGAGCCCTCAGACCCCCAAAGAACTTTCAATATATTTATGTATTGAAT
>CAZQAI010000032.1:3937-11680 GCA_964591305.1 uncultured Clostridium sp. | reverse complement strand
GAAATTCTTCGGGACGCAGCCGGAAACCTGGGGTACTTGATTTGTTCTTGCTGCGCCAAATAAGTAACAGCCGTAGGGAAGAATTTTCGCTTTGCGGAAATTCTTCGGGACGCAGCCGGAAACCTGGGGTACTTGATTTGTTCTTGCTGCGTCTATTATACCATGACTGAACGGGAAATGCAAGCAGATTCTGTAACTTTTCATCGACAACGAGAGAATGAGAGAAGATGAGATGAGATGAGATGGCATAAACCCATATCCCTGCCCGGCTGAATTGCTGCAAAGGAGGACATGCATGTGCGTCAAACAGATGCGGGAAAACAAAACAAATATACAGGCCGGTGGCTGCTCCCCTTTTTGCTCTGCGGCCTTGTGGGCTTTGCCGCGGGATGCGTCAACGGCCTTTTGGGCGCCGCCGGGGGGATCCTTCTGGTGTCGATCCTGCCATACCTGCCGGCCCCTGCCTTGCTGTCGGGAGGGAGCATCCGGCGGCCGGTGGGGAGCTTTCTGGACAGCCGAGACATCTTTGCCACCGCTCTGTCGGTCATGCTCCCGGTGTCCGCCGTCTCACTTGTCCGTTACTGGTTGGGAGGTATCCGGCCGGACATAGGGTTGACTGCCTCCTTGCTCCTTCCGTCGGCGGCGGGTGGGTTTTTGGGTGCTGTCCTGCTGGACAGGCTGTCTCCCCGCCATTTGCGCCTTTTGTTTGCGCTGCTCATTTTTGTATCCGGAGCCAGAATGATATTCAGTTGAAAGAGGGTATTGTGTATGTCTGTGCCGCTGTGGTTGACCGTTGTGGCGGCTTTTCTGACCGCCACGCTTTCCGGCCTTGGGGTGGGGAGTGCCGGGTTGTTTGTGTTGTACCTGACTGGCATATGCGGCATGGCGCAGACCGAGGCACAAGCTCTCAATCTGGTCTTTTTCCTGTGTTCGGCCGGCGCTTCGTTCCTGTTTCATGCCCGGCATCGCCGGGTACCGGGTGCCCTGGTGGCTTTCCTGATTGCTTGCGCTCTTCCCGGTGTCCTCTTGGGTACGCACCTCGTGCAGGTGCTGGACAGTGGCACAGTGCGCCGGATGTTTGGCGGCATGCTCATCCTCTGCGGGGCGGGTACTCTGTGGCAGGAGCTGATACGCACCCGCCGGGAACGCAGGGCACGCCGGGGGAGGGAAGAAACTCCTTGAAAGAAGTTCCTTCCCTCCCCCGGACTTTACTGGATCCTTCTGACCTCGCCTCCCACACTCTGTCCTTGCCGGTCAGCCCGGATGACAGCATCCACGGCGGCAGGGGACTCGGTGGTAAACAGAAAATGGCGGTCGAAGATACCGGCATGGGCTAACTCGTCTTGACGGTCGGTCATGGACAGAGGCAGACTGTTGAGAATGAGGTTGCGGTGGGGCCTCTCTCTCAGGACGGGGAATGCCACTCCCTTGCGATCCCGCAGAGCGGCTTTTCCCTGAGCGCATAGGGCGCAGGCCACCCCGGCAGCACCATCGCAGAGCCGGGAATCCGCAGAGGAGGTGTACAGCTCCCGAATGACGCACTTTTCCAGCAGCATGAGGGGGAGTCTGCCGTATACCACCGTCTGTATGAGGGGAACCCCGATCTCGGCTCCGGACAGGGCCCGGTACAGATCCCGCAATTGAGGCAGGGTCAGCTCCGGCGAGAGCAGGATGTCGGCAAAGGACTGACCCACTGTGCGGGCTGCCAGACGGCCTAACTGTACAACAGCCTGCGCGTTGACGGCATTGAGACGGAAATCGCCGTGGAGCACCACCGGAGGGGTGTCCGATGGGAGCTGACGGATAAGCTCCGCTACCATGGGCAGGTGCCCTGGATTACACACCGTCAGATGCCGGGCACCGGCGGCCAGCACCCGGGCCAGCCGGTCTCTGACAGCGGGAGTTTCCCGATCAAATAGTACCGGCGGCAGGACGACACCGCGGGCTATGGTTCTCTCCGTTGTGTCCGCCGCCTTCCAGCAGGAGAGGGGCAGAAAGCAAAGTGAGAAGTACTTCTCGGCCTCGGGGGTCAGCTGATCAGGCCGGTAGAATCGTGCTGTACGCCGGATGGATTGTGGGGCGCATGGCGCAGCGTGATGCGGTACGGCCGACAGTATGTTTTGTGCATCCGCAGTGGCTTCTGCCGCGGCGGATGCCATGGCCTCTGCCCGAGCCTTGTCCAATGCTTCGACGGCCTGCCGGCGCAGGGCGTTGAGCGCCGACAGCGGGAGCCTCAATCCATCCTCCAGATCGACTGTGACCGGTGCAGACAACCGGTAAGGGGTGCCGCCCACCCGGGCCAGCTGACGGATGATCACATTCCGGTCAAGCGCCGGGGTATCCCGGTTTATCGTGGCGGCATCGGCGGAGTCTGCATCAGGCGGGCGTGAACCGGGACAGTCTCCGATCACTGTCACCGATACGGTGTGCTCCCCGCCCTGACGGTACAGAGGGGCTGTGGCGGTAAGCGTGACCGGCTCCCCGGCTCGGCAGGAAAAGTGCAGACGGAGAGGTAGGTATGCTTCTCCCCGCTGGGGCTTCGCTCCGACTCTGTCCCCGGCCCGGCGGGTGCGGGCCTTGTCCTCCTCGGAACGCACCCCCATCATGGTATGGTTGACCCTGCCGGTAAAATATCCGTCGGTAAATCCTCCCCGGGAGAACAGATCGGACAGCATCTGCATTTCGTCCCGGTCGGCAGCCCGTCGCTGATCCAGGAGACGCCGCCAGACGGCTACCACGCCGCCCACGTACTCGGCGCTCTTCATTCTGCCCTCAATCTTGAGCGAGGCCACCCCTGCCCGGAGCAGGTCAGGTACATGACAGGCCAGAGACAGATCTTTCAAGGACAGGGGATAATTCTCTCCGGCCTGACCGCACGGAGAAGAACCGCTCGGGTGGGCGGTGTCCCGGCGTGTTTGACCTTTCTGCGGTCCGCCCTGCCGCCATATGTCCTCCCCTGGGCCCCTGCCTGCACCCCTGTAGGGCAGACGGCAGGGCTGGGCGCACTCGCCTCGGTTTCCGCTGCGTCCCCCTACCACGGAGGAGAACAGACACTGCCCTGAATGGCAGACGCATAAGGCACCGTGGATGAATACCTCCACCTCCAGGGGGCTCTTGGCCACCGCCATGTCCAAGTCGGCCAGTGTGGCCTCCCGGGCCAGCACGAACCGGGTAAAGCCAAAGGGCGCCAGCACCTCTCCCATGGCGGCATTGTGCCCCGAGAGCTGGGTGCTGGCGTGCAGAGCAAGGGAGGGCATAGCCTTGTGAATGAGGGCTGATGCCCCGAGATCGGCGACAATCAGGCCATCCACCCCGGCTGTGGCAGCCTCATATGCAGCCTGGACAGCCCCCTCCAGCTCCCGATCAAAGATCAAGGTGTTGAGAGTTAGGTAGATTCGGCCACCCATCCGATGGGCCTGGGTGACAGCTTCACCCAGCTCCCTCTTGTCAAAATTATGCGCATTCATCCGGGCGTTGAAGCGGCTGCCACCCAGATAGACCGCATCTGCTCCTGCCGAGAGCGCTGCCTCCAGCGCCTCGGGGGACCCCGCCGGAGCCAGCAGCTCGGGCAGGGGGGACGCGTGCCACTGTGTCTGATCCTTCACGATGGATTACACTTCGTCAAAGGACAGCAGGTCAAACATGGAGCCCACCCGACTGCGCTTGGGTTTGGTCTCTCCGGCGGAGTCGCCTGCTTCGGCCCCGTGGGCTGTGTTGGCTGTTCCCCCGGCGGCAGAGGCTGACTCTGTGTCGGCGTTTTCCGCGTGCTTGGAAGGTTGAGCCGGGGCGGCGTCATACTGGGCGGCCACCTCGTGGAGAAACTCGGCAGGGGGAATGGGCTTGGCCGCTGTCGGAATGGCGCCGGCCTCCCCGTCCCGGGCGGTGATGAGGGAGCGGAGAATGGTGATCTCGTTCTGCGCCTTGTCCAGCTCGGCGCTCAGCTCTTCGTTCCGGGTCTTGATGACTTTGAGAACCGCATCGTACTTGCTGTTGAGTGCTTCCAACTCGTTGACTCTGTTCTGAAGATCGATCCGGTCGGCGCAGAACTCCAGGGCGCAAAGGAGAGCCGCCTCATTCTTGGTGCAGTTCTTGCTGTGGAGGTAGAACTCCCGCATCTTGCGGTCGAGAATGCCGGCGATCTTGTCTACCGACTCTGTGTCTGAGTCAGCCACTACGTTGAGCTGAATGTCCGCAATGTTCAGTGTGTACTTCTGCTTCATATGTGTTTGTCCTTTCGTGCGGAAGGCTCCGCCTGCGTACTTTTTGACCGCGCTTCGGCGGCCGAATATACCACAGAGATCAATTTTACCAAATAAGGAGTGGTACCTCCGAAAGTCGTCGAATTGCAGCACATTCAGAAATTGATTTCCGTGAGAATATACAAAATACACTTGAAATCCGGATCAATCCGGAGTATAATGAGAAACACCCCTGTGTATATCCCTATTATAATACAAAAAAATGATTTTGAAAAGCCCCTTTCGTAATTTTTTTGGAAATATTGCAAGGATGGCAACAAATGCATCCACATCCCGGTCCCAGATGGCCGTGAGAAAGGAGACGCCCGCTGTGAAATCATACATATGTATCAGCCATGTCCGCGCCGATCGGGAAGCCGCCGAGAAGTTCTTCCGGGAGCTGTCCCGGTATGGATTCAGGTACCAGTCTATGGACGAGACCCTGCCACGGGCCGATCGGGAATCGTTATTGCGCGGGGGGGCAGCTGTGTTGGTGCTGACCTCCCCGGTTGCCGCCGACCTGTCGGATGCCTCCCGCACATCGGGGGGGAGCTGCGCATCTGACATACGGTTTGCCCTGGGACTTGGCCGCCGGGTACTGTGCGTCAGCCTTGAGGACAATGCCCTGAACACCCGTTTCTGCGCCAACGCAGGCAGGGGAGCGGAGCTGGTGGCCGTCCCTTCCGGAGCGGCTCCCGATATCCGGACAATGGATTTTTACATGCACAGACTGTACCTCAGCCGTCTGTGCCGCCTGGACTCTTGCTTTTCCGAGGGGAGATGCGTGGATGATGTGTATGGCCGTACCGTCAAGGCGGCAGTGGCGGCCCATGCCGGAAACCCATCCGCCCAATGGATACTGGGTCAGGCTTATGGGCAGGGGCAGGGAGCACCGGTGTTGGAGGCTGAGGCCGCTGCCTGGACAGACAGAGCTGCCCTAGGGGGCGTGGTGGATGCCATGATCCGCATGGCCGGCTATAAGCTGGACGGTGTGGGCACGTCCCGGGATGTAGCAGCGGCATTGGCTCTCTATACCCGGGCGGCAGAGGCGGGAGACGTACGGGGCGTCTATTACCGAGGACTGTGCTGTCTGTATGGCTACGGCATGATGCGGGATCCTGATCAGGCTGTCAGCCTTCTGGCGGCGGCCGCTCGGGGCGGATATCCTCCGGCCCGGTACCGTCTGGCTCTGATGTACCGTGACGGCGTGGGGACACAGCCCGACTGGCGGGCTGCCGCATGGAACATGTACACCGCCTGCGCCGAGCTGACCGGTTACTGGGAAGCCGATTCCCGCATTGGGACGCAGGCAGCGTCGACTCAGGTGATCCCGCTGTGCGATCGTCGCCCCGCATGTCTGAGGGGGAAGGATCGCGACACCCGCCGCATGGGGTACCACTGCATCAGCATGCGGCGTATGAAGGAAACCGCCTTGCGCCGGGCTTTGTATGACAGCATCCTCCGTACCCACAGGGAGGGGAGGACCGTACCGGCTGCGGCTGATGTGACAGCCTGTTTCCGGCGGAGCATGAGGCGGTGCCACTACACCCGCACGGTCTACCGGGAGGAGGAATGGCTGGCGTTGTCTTCCGTTCCGTCTGAGAACGATCTGTCCCGTGATGTGGCCCGGTATAACCGCAAGCAGGGTATCAGCGGTCAGCGTTGGGATGTTTCTCTGGCAGCGGGAGGGCTGGGGCGTTTGCTGGAGCTGGGGGACCCGGCAAACGGCATTTGTCCCTCTCCCCTCCAGGCCCTGCGGTGGTATCGCCGGGCCATGGTGCGAGGACACAGCGGGGCCATGTTCCGCTTGGCTGACTGCTACCGCCGGGGGGCCGGGGTGCCCCGGGACATGAGCATGGCGGTCAAGCTGTACCGCCGAGCTGCGGAGTTGGGCAGTGAGCGGGGACAGTTTGCTTTGGCTGTCTGCTATGAACGGGGGGAAGGTGTGCCGCAGGACATGCAGGCAGCTGTTCACTGGTATGAAAAGGCTGCCATGGGGGACAGTACCACCACACGCAAGGCGGCCCGCAGCACCACCGTTGGTACCGGAGAAGCAGACGATGACAAGAGGAAAAACGTGGCCATGACCGGAGGCGGGTCCGTGAGCGGCCCCGCTTTGGTTCGCGCGGTTCCGGATACCGTTCCACCCATACCCGACGGAGGTGGATATGCCCCGGCTCAGAACAATCTGGGCGGCTGTCTTGAGCACGGTTGGGGGGTGACACAGGACCTGTATGCGGCGGTAAAATGGTACACGAGGGCGGCCGCGGCAGGGCAGCCTGACGCTGCCTGCCGTCTGGGGCTGTGCTATGAGCAGGGCCGGGGGGTTGAGACAAACATGCCCCGGGCGGAGGCTCTTTATGAGCAGGCTGTCCGCCAAGGACATACCTATGCTATGTACCGGTTGGCTCTGTGCTATGACCGTGGCATGCAGACGGCTTCCCGGCATGCCGAGATCGCCCGGTATACCGAGGCCGCCCGCCTGTACCGTATGGCCGCCCAGGGCGGGGTGGCGGAAGCTGCTTACGCTATGGGCCTGTGTGTCCGGTATGGGCGAGGTGTGCCCCGGGACGGGCAGGAAGCCTTTGAATGGTTTGCCGAGGCTGCGGAACTGGGCAGTGTACAGGGAGCCTGTGAGGCGGGAATTTGCCTTTTGGAGGGCCGGGACACGGTGCGGAGCCGGGACAGGGCGGCCGCCATGCTCACCCGGGCTGTGGAACTGTGGGATGCGTCAAGACGGGCGGATGACCCGGTTATGGAAGGCAGGACTGCCTGGGATGACATCGCCGACGGCGGTTCCGACAAGCCGCCCTTTGGCGGCATCGGGGCGAAGGAGGCCGCAGGAGAAGCCCTCTGCCTGCTTGGGTATTGCACCCTGTATGGGGCAGAGCCGCAGGTTGCTGCAGCCTTTGATTGGTTTGTCAGAGCCGCCGGACTGGGCCATGCCGGAGCCTGGGTGGCTCTGGGAGATATGCTGACTTACGGTCTTTTAAACGATGTCACGGAGGCAGAGGAGCGGGTACAGGGTATACTCACCGAGAAACCTGCTCCCGACCGACTGGCCGTTGCCTGTTACCGTCAGGCCGTGGCCTGTCCGGATTCCGCCGGAGCCACCGCCCGACGGGGGCGGGTGGAAGCGGTTCTGACACTGGCCGATATGACACCGGAGGACAGATGTCTGCCTGATTTCGACCGCTTGCTGGCTGAGGTGGCAGCAAAAGGGGAGCCGGAGGCTTTGATTCGTCTGGCTTCTGATGCCTTCGGGGACGGACAGAGTGAGCAGGGTCGACACCGGGCCGCCGATCTGCTGTCCCGGGCGTACCATGTGGGAGGCAGTCCCGAGGCCGCTCTGTGGCTGGGGGATCTTGCCTTTTCGGGCTGGGACATACCCGATGATGCAGCCTCCTCTGCGGCGGACTGCCCACCTGTCGACCGGATGAACGGGCACGAGGAGAGCGGACGCAACGAGGATAGCGTAGACGGAAGCCGAGAGGACAGCGTAGAC
>CAZQAI010000032.1:0-3837 GCA_964591305.1 uncultured Clostridium sp. | reverse complement strand
AGCGTAGACGGAAGCCGAGAGGACAGCGTAGACATGCACCGGGAGGACGACAGAACCCGGTTCATCATTCGGGCGGTGCTCTGGTACCTGCAGGCTGCAGATGGTGACCTTTTGGAAAAAGCCTTCGGAGATACAGCCCCCGCATTGCTTGGCGGTACACAAGAGGAGGCGCTTGACGCCGACACGTACCGTCATTCGGACATAAAGGATCCTGCCTACGGCTGTGACGCCGAAGAGACATGGATCGATTCCCCTGCGAGGGACCCCGGGGATGACCGAGGTGTAGGAGCCTTCTGCCTCATCCGACAGCGGCGTGAGGCCCGCCAAGCGGCCCATGACAGAGCCGTATCGGCGGCCTGCGGACGGCTGACAGTACTGCTCTCGTTGTATGGAAAGGGGCTCCCTGCCCGCAGCGGTTTACTCCGCACAGACGACTCCCGCCGTCGGATTACGCCTTTTGGATACCTGACCCGTGCTGTGCTTTCCGGAGAACCCGGGGCTGGGGACGACCTGGCCAGACTGTATGCCATCTACCGGCAGACAGTCGGAGCGGTTCGAACGGGAGCAAAGACCACCGGAGGACGCATCCGATTTGACAGGAGTATACGGGAGATGTGGGGCCATCTGACTATGAGTAACCTGATGAAGGCATACTATGCAGATCGGAACATCCGGCCCTGGCCCTTTGTCTATACGCTTGCGTGTACCCCGTTGACCAACGGCACGTCCTGTGACGGTGAGCCTATTGACGGCGGAGCTGTCCGGGATGACGGCGTCTTATCTTCTCCGGTCACGCCGGATATGTATGCGGAAGCCATGAATTTTCTGGGCGACTGTCTGTTTTACGGACAGGAGCTTCCCCGGGACAGGGAGGCGGCGGTGGCCTGCTACCGCAAGGCGGCAAGCGTCAGTCTGCCCGCCGGTACGCCGGTTCCCGGCGGCATGGTGTGGGCCTGGTACAGCTTGGGCTTCTGCCTGCTTCGGGGATTGGGATGCGCTGTGGATGCCCGGGAGGGGGTTCGCTGGTTGACCCGGGCCGCCAAGCGGCATGGAGAGGCGGCCTGCCTTTTAGCGGAATGCTATGAGACCGGCGAGGGTACAGAGGGTCAGGACAGCCGGGAAGCAGTGAAATACTACCGCAAGGCTATGGCCTTAGGCTGCCGTCGGGCGGAAGCCAGACTGGCTGCTCTGGAGAAAAAGCTCCGCAGCCGGCTGAACTGAGGACATTCCGCTTTGGCGTCCCGAGGAAGCGGATAGCCACTGCAAACAGCCGGCGTCTGATAGCCGACGGTCGCAATGGCAACATCGCACGAAAAGGTTGCTACGCATGGTGCGGCAGTACCTTAAAAGAGAAAGGAAACAAAACGCATGAAAATCACAGTGATCGGGTGCGGGCGGTGGGGGTCTCTCATCACCTGGTACCTGTCCGGCTATATGGGATACGACGTCACACTGTATGGGCGGGAGTCCTCCCCCCAGATGCAGCGGTTTCTTCAAGAGCGGCGTAACGACCTTCTGATTTTGCCTGACAGCGTGCGGCTGTCCACCGACATCCGGGTATGCGCCACGCCGGACAACGACGTGCTGATCATGTCGGTGGGGGCTCAGGATTTCCGTACCCTGCTTGAGGAATTGAGGCCGCTGGGCCTGCGGAATCAGACAGTGGTGCTGTGCATGAAGGGACTGGAGGCCGACACAGGCAAACGGCTGTCTGAGATTGCGGCTGAGTACCTTGACTCATCGGTCAAGGTGGCAGTGTGGGTCGGTCCGGGACATGTGCAGGAGTTTTACGCCGGTGTGCCCAACTGCATGGTGATCGACAGCCGGAATGAGGCTGCCAAGCGGTATCTGGTGGATGCCTTCTCCAGCGATCTGATCCGATTCTATTACGGCGAGGATCTGATTGGCAGCGAGATTGGGGCGGCCTCCAAAAATGTCATCGGCATTGCCGCCGGTATGCTGGACGGCAAGCATTTATCCACTCTGAAGGGAGCGCTGATGTCCCGGGGCACCCGGGAGATAGCTCGGTTGATCCGGGCTATGGGCGGCAATGAGCTGTCCGCTTATGGGCTTTGCCACTTGGGCGACTATGAGGCTACTGTATTTTCCCGGTACTCTCATAACCGGGCCTTTGGGGAGGCCTTTGTCACCGGACAGCCCTACACGCAGCTGGCCGAGGGTTACGCCACCGCGCGTGCCATGATGCTTCTCGGTACACGGTATGGCATTGATCTGCCAATCTGTCAGGCAGTGTACCGCATTCTCTACCTCCACGCCGACGCCGACGCCGAGCTTCACGCTCTTTTTGACAGAAAGATCAAAACCGAATTCTATGTATAACGCAGGGAGATGCCTGTCGGGAAGCGGATGCCGTGCGTAACACAGCACCGTGTGTGACGCAATCCCTGTTGCAAGAAACGGGCTGTCTCTAAGGTGAGCCGGCCCGGCAAATCCGATTCAGAGGGTGAAATCCTCGACTTATGCAAATTTTGCCAAAAACATCGGATATGAAAAATGGGCGGCACCTGACCGCCCAATTTGAGGGCTGTCGCTTAATGCAACAGCCCCGGGACACTTACTTGGTGATATTGTCAGACCCGACGGTGCCGTCCGCCGCACCGTTGGTGTCACCTGTGGTGCCGTCAGTAGAACCGCCGGTTGTACCGCCGGTCGTGCCATCCGTGATGCCGCCGGTGGTACCACCTGTGGTGCCGGCTGTGGTGCCGTTGGCCTCGGTTTGCTTTTCGGTGGACACATAGCTGCCATCCACGGTGTCCGATCCGTTCCCGTCGTCCCTGTTGCCGGTGCATGCTGAGAAGAAGATCAGCACCGACGAGAGAAGGGCTCCGTAAACGACACACAGTCCGGCTGCCGTGGCCGCAGGGTGCCGTGCTTTTTTGCTGTTTGCTTTCATTTTCAGGAACATTCCTTTCTGGTTTCCCGCCACAGAGCCGGGAAAACCCGACCCGTAGCGTCCGGGCCGCCTGCTGCGTTTGGGCACACCGCACTGGTTGTGTTGATGGAAAATCTGACGGCGCATCTGTACCGTCAGAATGGTGCGGCAACGCCATGAAACTCGCCGACACGGCGCACGCAGTCAGTGGCTCCGATCTTAGTATGTGCGGCTGATCATGCCGCAATCATGGAAATTTTTGCACTGACAGATGGAGAACGTCATGAAAAAGTTACAAATTGAATGGCCGGTATGTGGTTGCCTGACGCCTGGCGGATGGAGCATGAGCCTATGATGGAGTCTGTGACAGCGGACTTTGCGGCTTGCTCTTGCTTCTGCGTATTCCGTCAATTTGCACGAAACTTGTCCGCCGGGAAACCGCACGAAAAGCAAAACGGAGATTTTGAGTTTTTTGAAAAAAACCGCTTGTATAATTCGGGAAATTGCGGTAAAATATATGCTTGGAGTGTGGCGCATCTCGCCACAGACCGTGTAACGGAATAATTTTTTATGGAGGTATTTTCCCATGTCCGTAAGAGTTGCTATCAATGGCTTCGGCCGCATCGGCAGACTTGCATTCCGCCAGATGTTTGGCGCAGAGGGCTACGAGATTGTGGCCATCAATGACCTGACCAGCCCCAAGATGCTGGCTAACCTGCTCAAATATGACACCGCTCAGGGTGGATACTGCGGCCGGATCGGCGAGGGTCTGCATACTGTTTCCTCTAAGGAGCCCGAGCTGGCAGAGGATGGAAAGACCGTGCTGGTGCCTGGCTCCATCACCGTGGACGGCAAGGAGATCACCATCTACGCTATGCCTAAGGCGCAGGAGCTGCCCTGGGGCAAGCTGGATGTGGATGTGGTGCTGGAGTGCACCGGCTTCT
>CAZQAI010000031.1:0-11840 GCA_964591305.1 uncultured Clostridium sp. | reverse complement strand
GGCCCCTCGCCCCACTCTACAGTGGAAAAGGGAGCGTATGATAGAGGGTGGCTGAGCTGTAACAAAGTTCTTGAAGAGTCCAGAGGAACTTCTTTCAAGAAGTTCCTCTGGTGGGGTTTGGGGCGAAGCCCCAAAAGAGCCTTCTGGTGTGGCCTGGGGCGAAGCCCCGCACATACTTGGCAGCGTGCCTGTTGTTTGATTACTTACCCACACAGAAGCGAGCGAAAATCTCGGACAGCACATCCTCGCTGACCTGACGGCCGCATAGGGAGCCGAGGGAGGCCAAAGCCTGCCGGATGTCCTCGGCACAGATGTCATAGGTCAGACCGAGGGATAGGTTTTGCAGAGCGGAGGACAGAGCGTGCGCACAGTCGGTCAGGGCGGCAGCCTGCCGGGCGCTGAAGACCACCGCTTCCTCTCCCATACGCAGGGTGTTGTCGATGAAAGCAGTGTCAACCGCCGATACCAGAGCGTCAAAGCCGGCTCCGGTGAGAGAGGAAAGCAGGATACTGTCCTGCTGCAGACTCTGCCCACAGGGAAGGGCCCGGCCGGATGGCACCAGGTCAGCCTTGGTCAGTATGCGGATGACGGGCTTTCCCCCGGCGATATAGTCCTTCAAGGCAGCGGACAACGCCTTGTCCTCCGGGGTAGGGGGAACCGTAGCGTCAAACAGTGCGAAAATCAGCTCGGCATCCTCCATCGCCTGCTTGGCTCTCTCCACCCCTACACGTTCTACCGGATCCTCCGGCTCCCGCAGACCGGCGGTGTCGCAGAGCCGCAGTGTGACCTGCCCCAGCGTTACAGTCTCGGTGAGAATATCCCGTGTGGTGCCGGCCATGTCGGTGACAATGGCAGCATCCCGGCCTACCAGACGGTTATAAAAAGCACTTTTTCCTACATTGGGACGCCCACATATGACAGCGGGAATTCCCTCGGCCACAGCGTGCCCGGTGCGGTAGGTGGCGTACAGCCGCCTGACTTCGGCAAGGCTTTCCTTGGTGGCCGATATCAGCTCGGGACGGGTCAACTCGGTCAGGTCTTCCTCGGGAAAGTCCATACCCGCCTCCAGGTTGGCCAGCACCCCGCACAGCGTCCCGTATACCGTGTCAGACTGCCGTGTCACAAGACCGTTCATGCCTGCCCGGGACAGTTTGAGCTGACGGTCATTTCCGGCGTCCAGGAGATTGCCCAGCGCCTCGGCCTTCTCCAGGTCAAGACGCCCGTGCAGGTAGGCCCGCCGGGTGAATTCGCCGGGTAATGCCTGCCTGGCCCCGGCACACAGACAAGCGGCCAGCACATTCCGCGTCACCAGCACACCGCCGTGACAGGACAGCTCGGCGGTGTCCTCCCCCGTGTAGGAGTGAGGCCCCCGGAACAGCGTGCACAGACCGTCGTCCAATGCCTCGCCCGCCCGTCCGAGCGCCGGTTGTTCTCTGCTTTGGGACGCTGTTTGATCTCTGCCATCAGACTCGGACATGATCACATCTGCATCCTCCGGCATGTATATGTCTCCCAAAACGGCCGTACGTTGGGGGTAGGCGGTCAGGCTTTTCCCCGACCGTGGACGGAACACCCGATCGGCCACCAAGACAGCCTCCGGCCCGCTGATGCGTATGATCGCCACCCCGCCTTTGCCGTAAGGCGTACTGATCGCCGCTATGGTGTCGTCCGGTGAGTAATTTGTCATGCAAGTCAACTCCTTAACAATCGGCTATATAAGATACATCATTTATACGCTTTATGATTCTTTTTTTCTGCTCATTTTCAAGCATCTGAGAAACGCCACCCGCTCTGCCAAGAAACTCACAGCCGTTTAACGTCTCCACATCCAAACCTAAAAACATTGTAAAGAAAATGCCTAATAAATCGCCGTGAGAAACGAGGATGATGTTTTCATGATCGTCTGCCATCACTTGATCAAAAAACGGCTTTAACCTGCTCCATTCGTCCCTGTGGCTTTCCGCATCAGAAAACATTCTGTCATCAACGGTTTTCTCTTGCTTTTCCATATGGCTGCGCATCCACTGCACACTTTTCCCGCAGCAGGATCCTACATTCCGCTCTCTTAATTCCTCTCGTAAAACCAATTCGCTTCCCATATGGCAAGCTATACATTCTGCTGTCTGTTTGGCTCTAAGTAAATCTGATAAATATATGATAAAATCTGTGCTGCCACATTCGCTTTTCAAATGAATACCTATATTATGAGCTTGGCGTTTCCCCTCATCAGTCCATTCCCAATCGGTCCAAGAGCCCACCATACCGTTGATATGGTGAAGAGACTGCGTATGTTGGATTGTAAGAATATGTTTCATAAGTCCTCTGCATCATGGTGATGTCCGATGATCGATGAACGATCATCGGACATTGTATGAATCGAGGGAGGATTTTCCCAGGAAAATCCTCCCTCAGGAAGGAATTCAAGACAATACCGCACAGGCGGTGGTGCCATATGATCCGTCATTCCTCGCCTTTCTCTGCCTCCTCCTCAGGCGGCAGGGCGGCGGACAGGTCAATGTCAAAAGGATCACGGCCATCGTCCCCGTCGAACAGGGAAGGCTGAGGTGCCCGCTTGGCGGCAGGGGCCAGAGGATCGACTGTGCCGGTACCGGACGGACGAGTTCGCTTGCGTCGCCGATTGCGTCCCGCTCTGTCACCGGACTCAGCGAAGCTGCGGGAATCACCGGTATTACGGACGTCAGGGCGAAGGTCAGGGCGAACGACAGGGCGGATGCCGGCAGTCGGCATACCCTCTTCCTCCAGATAGATCACCACACGGCGGTTGTTTTCGGCCCCGATGGAGTTGGTGGAGATTCCCTCCATGTGCTGAATCTCGGAGTGAATGATCCGCCGCTCGTAGGGGTTCATGGGCTCCAGCATGATGCTCTTCTTGTATTTGAGTACCTGAGCGCCCTTCTTGCGGGCCAGCGCACGCAGGGCTTCCTCCCGCTTGGCGCGGTAATCTTCCACATCCACCGTAATGCGGGCAAACTCCCGCTTCTCGCCCTCTTCCTTGCGATTGGCGGCCAGGTTGGTCAGGTATTGCAAGGCATCCAGGGTGTCCCCATGGTGGCCGATCAGTACGCCGGCACCCTTTCCGTCCACGGTCAGCACCATATCGTCGTTGCGGCCGGGATGCATGGCTACGGTTACATCCTCAAGCCCCATATTTTCTACCAGCTTGACCATGAAACGGTACGCTGTTTGCTCACTCTCGGTGGCGGTGGCGGGGTCAATGTTCTCCGGTCTGGGAGCGACAGGGGCTTGCGGAATGTCGTCCACGGTCTGAGGCCGGTATGCGGGCCGCTCAGTCCGAGGGGGTCTCTCCCTCCGATTTTGGCGGTCAGTGTGCTCCCGGCGGGGGCGTTCCTGCTTCTCCTCTTCAACGGGAACCGGATCGGGTACCTGGTATACGGCCTTGATGACGGCCTCTACGGCACCGAAGCCCAGAAAGCCCTTGCGGGCTTCACGGACAACCGTGATGATCAGAGCGGACTCATTGGGCGCACCCAGCGCCTCCACCGCCTTGGCAATGGCTTCCTCTTTCGTTTTGGCACTGATTTCTATTTCTTTTTTCATAATTATAACATGTCCTTTCTGCAAACGCGGAAGTTTTGGGCGGTTCCGGCTCTGCCGGAATGGCGGTTTCTCAAACCGTCAAGGCACAAAACTTCCTGTCTGAAAAAAGCCATAAGCCTTTTTCAGACCCGATCCTTTTGTCAATCTTTCTTTTGACGGCTGTCCTGATTGGCGCTTTCGCCGGTTTGTGTATCCGCGCGGTCTGCGGCGTTATCCTTCTTGGCAAACCAGCTCTTTTTCTTTTTCTCCCGCAGGGGTTTATCCTCCTTCAGGGGCGCGCTGTTGACCAGAGCCGCGCTTGCGGCAGGCTGATCCGGTTTGGCAGCGTCGGTTTCCGTGTCGGCAGGGGCATCGCCGGAGGCATCGCCAGAGGCGGGTTCAGCAGGGGCCGGCACGGCCTTCTTGCCCTTCTGTTCCGGCTGGGGGGCAGCAGTTTCGTAGTCTTCATCGTCGATGTGGTGCAGAGAACGGACATTGGGGTTCTTGGCCCCGCCCGACTTTTTCACCGGACGCCCCTTCTCCTTTGCGGCCAGCTCCTTTTCCGCCGCCTTGTAGTCGGCATCGGTGAACTGAGGCAGGGGCATGACCTGGCTCATGATGAACTGCTTGAGGGTGGTGATCATACTCTTGAAGATCCAGTAGATGCCCACAGCGCCCGGCACCATGAAGGTGAAAACAGCGCTCACGATAGGCATGGATACATCCATGATGGTGTTGGAGCAGCCCATACCGGGGTCATTGGAGGAAGCAGGCTGGTATGTCATGCGACGGTTAAGCTTCATGCTGCCGAAGTAGACGCCGAAGGTCAGAAGCGGGATCAGCAGCAGCCAGTTCAGGCTGGTGATGCTGGGGGTCAGGCCGAAGTTGACGGATCCCAAGCTGAAGTTAGGGATGGTGTGATTGGCCAGGATGGTCTGCAGCGTCTCCAGACAGTCTCCGCTGTTGGTAAAGTACTGGAAGTTTCCGAAGGAGGCGAGACTGTCCACGCCCATCTCGCGGATCCTGGACAGAATCTCAATGGTGCCGCGGGTGGATTGCAGGGTCATGCCAAGACCGCCGGCGGCCCGGGGAGCCTGTGCAAAGGAAGACAGCGCATTGGCCAGATCGGATGGGCAGGCCATCATATACTTAAGGGGATCAATGACGATATAGTACAGGGCCCAGATGACAGGCAGGGAGACAAGCAGAGGCAGGCAGCCGGAGGTCATGGGGCTGTAGCCCTCGTTCTGATACATGGTCTGAATCTCGGTCTGCATGTCCTGCATGGTCTTCTGGTCGTTGCGGCCGGCGTACTTTTTGCGGATGGCCATTTCCTTGGGGCGCAAACGGGCCTGCTTGCGGGCGTTCTTCTGCTGGTGAATGGCCAGAGGCAGCATGAGGATTTCCACCAGGATGGCGAAATAGAAGGTACCCAGAATAAAGTTGCCGAAGCCGGGAACATTGATCAGCCATTCAAGACCCAGGGCAATCCAGCCCAGAATGCGGTCAATAAAGCCGATCGTGGCGTCGGTGGCCACGACGGTTTTGAAGCATCCCACCAGCACCTGCACATCGAACACGGTCATGGCATCGGTGGATTCGTAGGTGGTGATCTCGTACTTTTTCAGCACATTCAGGGCATAAGCTGGGGCGTTCTCCGGGTGAGCCTCGGGAAGATGTTCATCGTCGAAGCCCTCTGTGGTCATGTCGTACCCGTTGAGGGCGGCTACCAGCTGCGCCCGGACGGTCAGGGCATTGTCGGACTCCTGGATTTCCTTGGCCAGGAGGGTGAGCTGTTCCTTGTTCAGGGCGTTGTCCTCGGTGATGACGAGGGCCTCTTCATTCAGCGTCAGGGAGGAGGTGGCGGTTTGGCCGGCGCAGCCGGCCAGAACGGTACCCAGTGTGACCAGTATCAGAAGCATGACAGCCAGGCGGGCGGTCAGTGCCTGTGCGACAGTATGGTTACGGACTTTTTTCATGTGTGATCGTGTACCTTTCTTTGCAATATGCCCCGGGCCGGAAGGCATCGGGTCCGGGGGCGCGGCTCCTCTTGATCTTTGGCCGCTGTGTATCCATCAGAATCCGGACACTACCTGTCCGGCGGGTTGTGTTCCTCCATGTGAGTTTGATTGGCGGCCGGGGCGTTGGTACCCGGCTCGTTGGGAGGGTGCATGACAGGCTCTCCCGTTGATTCCCGGGAGGATATCTCTGACGCATCCTTCGCTTGTGTCCCGGAGACATCCTGTGTCCCGGACATGCTTGGCGTTTCGGACATGTCCCGTGCTCCGGACATGTCACGGTCTGTTTTTTGCTCATGGACCAAGCGGTCATACTTGCTCCAGCGCATGGGCATGGTGCGAAAGCCCTTGTCCGGTACGGGGTCATAGCCGCCCGGGGATAGGGGGCTGCACCGCAGGATGCGCCACAGCATCAGCACAAGGCCTGCGAAAAAGCCTCTCTTTTCAAAGGCCTCCAGGGAGTAAGCCGAGCAGGAGGGGGTGAAGCGGCAGGTGGGATAAGGCTTGAGGCGGGACAGGTGCCGCTGGTAGAAGCGGATGAGTGCTATACACAGATGCTTCATGGGTTGTTTGTCCCCACGGGCTTGTACATGTCCAATTTGCCGAAAATGTACCTCAGATCGGCCGCGATGGCATGACTTTTGACCTTCTCAATGCCGGGCCGGGCTGTAATCACAATGAGATACCCACCTTTGAGGGGTGTTTCCCGCAGAACAGTGCGAAGTCCTTCCCGGATGATGCGCTTTGTGCGGTTGCGCCCGATGGCGCCGCTTTCCCGTTTAGGCACAGACAGACCGATCCGGTTGACATACTCCTTTTGCGGATTCGCTTTCCGCAGGCGTCGGGCGGCCAGATCCTTAAGGATCCACACGCTCACATATCGCCCGCCCCGATGCAGGCCCCGTTGGAAGGTCTTGCGATACAGGTGATTTTCGGTGATGGCGATTCCTTTCATGGAAACGGTTCCTTCATGTGGGGCGCCGCACCGTCCGCTTTCGGAGATGCCGGCCCCATAAATGAAAAACCCCGAAGAAAGACAGACAAACGAGCAAACACGCTTTCCTTGGTCCATCAGTCATCGGTGGTTTTTATCAGGATGGGATGCATCCCATCAATAGGTCAGTCTTTTTCTGCCCTTTGCGCGTCTTCTCTTGAGAACATGTCTACCATCGGCAGTCTTCATTCTCTTTCTGAAGCCATGCTCCTTCTTTCTCTGTCGCTTTTTCGGTTGATACGTTCTGAGCATTTGCAGCACCTCCTTATGATTTTTGTCCGGATGGCGTTGATTCTGCCGGTCTGACGGTCACAGATACGCTTCTTGACAATGACCATTACATTATAACCGCAAAAGGGGTGCTTGTCAAGGGGTTTTTGAAAAAAATGCAATCTCCGAAGAACTCCGGGTTACAGTTCAGCCGGGGAACGGAGGAGCGTCTGGGGGCTTCTTGAAAGAAGCCCCCCAGACGGCGTTTTCATTCCGTTATTCGGCAGAATCGGTTGAGTCGTACACGAAGGTGACCCTGTCCAAAAGCCAGGTGCTCATTTTCTGGGCGAAAGCAGACTCCCGGAGGTACAGGTCGCCCATGCTGGCCACGATCTCCTGCTCTGTCATGTACCCGTAGTAGGCTTCCACCCAGTAGTCGATCTCAGCCTGATACTCCTCATCGGTGACCGTTTCCATACCCTCCAGCTCCGCGATGGCATGGGTGATCATGTCCTTTTGCACCATCAGATCAGCCATATGGTGCAACTCCTCCTGCCAGTCGGCATCCTTGTCCATGCCCATGTAGTCAATGGCAAAGCTGCCCACATCGGGGTAAGCATCGGTAAATGCCTCGGATGAGGAATAGTAGTTATAATAATACTCGATCTCGGACACATAGGAATCATAATAGAAATCCAGTTCGATCTGCGGCTTGTTCACACAAACAACATGGTCTGTCAGGTAGGTCCACAGCGCATCGATCTTGGCATACGAGACATTCTGCTCATTCCTGCTCTCCAGCTCTTCCCGAACCGATGCCTCAAATTCCTGGAGCAGTGCTTTATCACCGGCGTAGTAGTCCTCCTTGGGTTCATAGGTCAGGGTGTCCACCACAAAGGAGCGGGTATATTCCGGCAGAGTGTACTGCTCGGCATACTCTACGATGACATAGAAGACGACATCCCGGCCGGACAGCTTGTCGCTGTATCCCTCCGGAAAGGTCACATGCAGGGCGTACGGATTGTCCTTGGTGGTGGTATTGGGCACTACGCCCACCAGCCCCTCTTCAAAACCGGGAATGAAGGAGCCGGAACCCAGTCCCAACGCATAGGGCTCTTCACTATCCATGTTGGAGCCGCCTTCAAATTCCTCTCCGTCCAGAACGCCCCGGTAGTAGATATAGGCGGTGTCGCCCAGCTTAAGAGGCTGATCCGTGACCTTGGGCAGGTTGCCGTCCGCATCCTTTTCCCCGTCAGCGGTGCGGTATCGGAAAAGAAGACTGCCGATAAAGGCTGTCACATCCTCGTCGGTGATCAGAAGACTGGAGGGCAGCGTCAGGATCAGGTCGGTGTATACGGATTGATCAATGGTGACATCCTGCAGAACATCAGGCTCAAAGTAGTCATATCGGGGAATGGCGGTAGCGGCTTCGCTGATGCCGGTGGCTGTCTCGCCGCCGGAGTCTGCTTGATCTGAGCCGGACTCGCCTGAGTCGGACTCGTCGGCGGTTTCGTCTGTACCTGTTTCGGAACCCGGTGTGTTGGTTTGGTTGCAGGCGCAAAGCAGGATGATTCCGACGAACAGAGCCACCAGAAGAAGGGACAGAGCATACTTTTTCATGAAAATACTGTTCTCCTTTTCATGTATGAGATGGGTGCGGCAGCGTGATGGAACAAGCTGCAGGGGTGGGAATGACTGCCGATATACATCATACACCATTCCACCTGAAAAATCAAGTTTATTTGATAAATTCACAGAATTTTCAGAATTCGCAGGTACAGCTCAGCCCTGGGGAGGAGAGAACGGGAGAGCGCCGGGGGCTTCTTGAAAGAAACCCCAGACTCCCGAGAACGTTCAAACCGCTCTGTAAAGGAATTGTGTGGCGGTGCCTGCAGAATTCCAACTGCGTTCATGACACGTTCATTTCCGCGACATATCTTTGTGGTATTCTGTCATTCCAACCGCCCTGCATACGGGCACATTCTTGTACATTCCGTACAACTCACATAACAGGAGGTTCTCATGCGTTCTGTATTCAAAAAATGCTGGCCCGCCGCCATGCTGAGTCTGATGGCCGTAGGCTGTCTGGCGGCCTGCCAGACCGGCACCTTCGGAAACGGAAAAACCGACAGCGACACCGGTACGGAGATCGTTCCCCCCGGCACCGAAAAAACGACCGATTCCGCTGCGGGCGAGAGCACCGACAGTGGAACCAATGGTGACACGGAAACAACCGGGGCTGACCCGGACGGGAACACCAACCCGGCTGATACCACCGGCACTTCCACGGAGACGCCTGCCGAGGAGACCGATCCGGCCGATGCGGATATTGTTAAGGCTCAGCCCGGAAAGCTGACCTTTGACACCACGCTGTCGGTCACGGAGAACAACGGCAGCGCCGCCGTCACCCATGAGAGCGGGCTGTCCTATACCGCCTCCGGCTATCAGAGCGTATCGAACGGTGCCTTTCGCTTCACAAAGGGCCTGGCCTTGACCTTTGACCCTGCCGATACCGCCGCTGACTTCAACCGTTTTACATTGGGCTACACCTCCACCCAGCCCCTCAAGGGCACCGTCACCTATACCGAAGGCGACAGCATCTGCACCGATGATTTCTACCTGGAAGCGGGTACGGACACCTTTTCCTGCGTCATCGGCCGGTACCTTAAGGGCCGGATGGGGACAGGCATCACCGCCATGACCTTCGAGACCTGCAACGGGGAGAGCGCAGACTTTGCGTTGTGCGTGCTGAACACCGAGGCATACCCCGTGTACGGAACCGATTCGGATACCTACTACATGGAAAATGCCCGCTATAAGCTGGGGATTCGCCTGGGCTGGGGCGGCGGTATCAGCTACATAGAGGATCTCCGCTGTCCTGTCAAGCGCCTGAAGAATCTGGTCAATCAGGCTGACACCGGGCGTCTGATCCAGCAGTCCTACTATGGCGTGGTGGAGAATCAGGCGTATTCGGCTGCCTACTACAACGGCTCGCGCTGGTGCTATAACCCTGTCCAAGGCGGAGATGTGGCTCAGAATCACAGCCGCATCATAGACATGGTGGTAACAGACTACTCCGTATATGTCAAGTCTCAGCCGCAGGACTGGGCCAAGGACAATGAAATTACGCCCTCCTACATGGAGAATACCTACACTCTCTACTCCGACCGCATCCAGGTAGACAACCGGTTTGTGGATTTCTCGGGCTGGACACACCGGTACTGTCATCAGGAGCTGCCCGCTTTTTACACAGTCAGCTTTCTCAGTCGCTTCACGCTGTATAACGGCACCGAGCCCTGGACCGACGGCACGATGTCCTACCGGGATGATCTGGGCTTCTGGGGGGACGGCGCCTACTATAACGACTGTACCTTCCTCATGAAGCAAAGCAATACAGAGACCTGGTGTGCCTGGACCAACCCCTCCGCCGACTTCGGCATCGGTCTGTATGTGCCCTGCGTGGACTCCTTCCTGGCCGGCCGCCACAGCTTCAATGGATCCATGGATTCCACCAACGGAGCTTGCAACTATGTGGCTCCCGTCAACACCATCATGCTGGTGTCCTTTGACGCACTGGAGTACAGCTACCTCATCACCACGGGCTCGGTGGAGGAGATTCGCGGCACCTTCATGGATAATCGGGATTTTGCCGACAACACCTCTCTCCGCCAACACTACCAGTCACGCCGTGTGCCTGACAGCACCGTGGCCGCCAACGAAAAATCCTATGCCGATCTCGGATGACGGCAAAGCGGCGGATGTGATCCGGGATATCCCGGGCTCTGCCGGGTAAAGCAGCATCTGCTTTCAGAAAAGCCCGGGAATCCTCAGGAATCCTTTCAAGCAGATCCCGCGGCGGGTCCCGGGGCTCCGCCCCGGACGCACTCGTTGCTTACAAAAGCACGCAATTGAGCGAAGCTGCCCCGGGGACAGGCGGACAGGTCTCTTTGCTCCCGGTTGATGAGACAGTCGGTCAGGAGGAACACCTGCATCCCTGCTTCTTGGGCGGCGGTATCCTCGGTGGCATCGTTGCCCACCATCAGGCAATGCTCCGGAGCCACCCCCAGACGGGCGGCCACATCCGTGTAGTACGCCGGATTGGGCTTACAGTAGCTTGTGTTTTCGTATGTGGTGTACAGCGCAAAGTCCTCCGGAGAGAGCCCTGCCCATCGGATGCGGCTTTCCGTGGCGATGGCCGGGAAGATGGGATTGGTGGCCAATGCCACGCAAAGGCCCATGTCCTTCATCAGGCGTACAGTCTCTGCCGCCTCCGCCGTGAAGCCGCATACATGCCGAATCTGCTGGAAATCTGTCCGGTAAAAAGCATCAAAGGCGGGCTGATCCCGGAGCGCCTGCTGACCGTATATGCCCACGAAACAGTCCCAGAAGGCCGCCTCATTGGGGCGGCTGCCGTCGTTTTTCACCATGGCCGCCGTCCCCTTCCATATGGCGTCCACCAGCTGCCGCGGTTGGTATCCGAGAGGCGCCAGCCTTTGGGCCAGCAGACCGAAGTATTTCTTTGTAAATTCATCCTGATCCATCGGAAGCAGCGTTCCGTCCAGATCAAATAACACAGCCTTGATCATATCTGTCCGCGTCCTTTCACTTTGACACCGTCACAGCGTCGGGTTTTGCAGCATTTTACCATATTCCGCCGCCCTTGTCAAGGTGCCCTGAGCTTCCGGTCACAGTACCTGACAGTCCCCATCGGAGGCATGCCCGGTACCGCTTGCAGGTATCCTTTCTATTCAAAATAATGAAATTATTTGTAACAATTTTGTTACTTTACGCATCAGCCGAAAAAATTTTCGCGCTTGACTCTTGACTTTTGATTTGCTAAGTGCTATAATATATTAGAATTGAATAGGTTCGCTTAGTCTACGATACAAAAGTCAGCTTTGATACGACACAGGAGCATCATAGCCTTTTGTATCGTTTTTTTTGCGCATACCGAAAGGTGTGCGCTTTTTTTCGTGTGAAGAAAAAGCGGTTCAATTTCGCGGGAAAGCTCTATATAGAGTCATTTTCCCCGCAAAAACTCAAACGGAGGGTAAAACATG
>CAZQAI010000030.1:0-12048 GCA_964591305.1 uncultured Clostridium sp. | reverse complement strand
TAAAGTTCTTGAAGAGTCCAGAGGAACTTCTTTCAAGAAGTTCCTCTGGCGGGGTCTGGGGCGAAGCCCCAGAAATCGTTCCTTTATTTAATAACCTCAACGCCCACGTACTTGCGCAGGCAGTCGGGCACATTTACAGAGCCGTCGGCATTTTGGTTCTGCTCCACCAGGGCGGGCAGAATGCGGCTGGTAGCCAGGCCGGAACCGTTCAAGGTATGAACGAATTCCACCTTTCCGCTGGCTCTCTTGACGCGGATCATCCCCCTGCGTGCCTGATAGTCACGGGCGTTGGACACAGAGGAGACCTCCTTGTAGCCGTTCATAGAGGGAATGTTGATCTCAATGTCATAGGTTCTGGCCATGGAAGCAGAACAATCACCGGCGGCCAACTTGACCGTGCGGAAGTGGAAGCCCAGCCCCTTTACCAGATTTTCAGCTTTGGTCACAAGCTCGTCAAAGGCCTCGTCGCTCTTCTCAGGAAGGGTGTATTGGAACATTTCTACCTTGTTGAACTGGTGTCCCCGTACCATGCCCCTCTCATCAGAGCGGTAGGATCCGGCTTCACGGCGGAAACAGGGCGTGTAACTGAACAGCTTCTTGGGAAGATCCGACTCAGACAGAATTTCATTGCGATACAGCGAGGCCAACGCCGCCTCAGCGGTAGGCAGCATGTAATGCACCCGCTCGTCGGTGGGATTGTCAATCTTGTATACCTCGTCGGCAAATTTAGGAAACTGCCCTGCCGTCAGACCGCACTCGTATTCCAGCATGTGGGGCGGCAGGATCATCTCATACCCGTCCTGAATGTGGGTGTCCACAAAATAATTGAGAAGCGCCCACTCCAGGCGTGCACCCATGCCACGGTATACCCAAAAACCGGAACCGGCCAGCTTGGTGCCCCGAGGATAATCAATCAGATTCAGATTTGTGCACAGATCCACATGATTCTTGGGTGTGAAATCAAAGACACGGTGCTCACCAAAATAACGCAGGGGCTGATTGTTCTCCTTTCCTCCGGGCAACAGATCAGGGTCAGGCAGGTTGGGAAGGCCCAGCATCCAACCGGTGTACTCGGTCTCAACCGCCTTCAGACGCTCGTCGATCTCCTTGGTGCGGGCAGACAGAGACTTCATTTCAGCAAAGAGGGCGGTAACGTCCTTCCCTTCCTTCTTGTACTGCGGAATCAGCTTGTTGGTCTTGTTCTGCTTGGCTTTGAGCTGCTCGGTCTCAGAGATCAACGCGCGGCGCTCCCCGTCAAGACGCAGAATGTTTTCTACATCCTCCCGGGCGTCCTTTCCCTTGTTCGCAAGACGCGCAATGACTTCTTCAGGATTTTCTTTGATATATTTGATGTCTAACATGATGCTATCCTTTCGTTATAAGCAATTTATTGTCGTTTTATGGATTACGGTTTTGACTTTACTTACGGGGAGAAAACTTTCTTGAAAGAAAGTTTCCTCCCAGGATCCCTCCTTCAAAGAACGTCAATAAAGAATAGTATGAAAAGTTCTTGAAGAGTCCAGAGAAACTTCTTTCAAGAAGTTTCTTTGGCGCGCCTTGACTTTTCTTGCAGGGAGGAAACTCTTTCAAGAAGTTTCTCAGGGGGCATGGGCGGAGCCCTAAAAAATTCCTTGCCAGAAAGTTCTTTGGAGTCCAGAACCTTTCTTTCAAGAAAGGTTCTGGCGCTCCTTCGCCTATCTTCGCCTCTTTATTCAAAAATATCCCGGCCGGCGATGACGGCGAGAAGCTCTTCGAGGTCTTTGTCGTCTTCAAAGGTAAATTCGACGGTTTTTTTGCGGGCTGTCTGATGAATTCTCACCTTGCGGCCCATGCGCGTCATCAGCTTGCTCTCCAAATCCTTCATATAGATGGCGCGTTGATCGAGCGGAGTCTCTGGCTGGTCTATCTGTTCGGCACTTTGGTTGATGAGACGCACCAGGCGCTCCACCTCACGGACAGACAAATCCTTTTCAACCGTTTTTTTTGCCAGCTTGACAGCCTCGTCTGCCTCATCCAAGCCCAGAAGAGCCCGAGCATGCCCCATGCTCAAGCGTCCATCCCGCAGAAGAGACAACACCTCCTCCGGCAGGTCAAGAAGACGCAGCATGTTGGCCACGGTAGAACGGTTCTTCCCTGCCTGGGCCGCTACCTGCTCCTGCGTCAGATCAAACCGATCGATCAACGCACGATACGCAAGCGCTTCCTCAACCGGATTCAAATCCTTTCGCTGTACGTTCTCAATCAAGGAGACCTTGGCCACCTCCAGGTCGTCGCCGTCCATAATAACCACCGGTACGGTATCAAGACCGGCCATTTCGGCTGCCCGATACCGACGTTCTCCGGCTACAATCTCGTATTTTCCAGGCTCAGATACCCGTTCCCTGACCAGAATCGGCTGTAAAACGCCGTGTTCCTTGACAGAATCGGCCAGAACCTGAAGCGAATTGAGATCAAAATCCTTTCTGGGCTGATCTTTTCTGGGCGTTATGTCCTTCAAAGCAAGCGTGGAGCCTGCTTCGGGCTTTGCGTCAATGATGTTGTCGTCCAGGAGCGAGTAGAAATCCCGTCCTAAACCTCCCTGCTTTCTTGCCATGATTAAGGCCATCCTTTCTATATAACACAGAAGTTTTGAGGAGGTTCCGGCTTATGCCGAAACAGCGGTTTGCAAACCGCAAGAGCAAAAACTTGCTTTTTAAAAAGCAAAAGTCTTTTTAGACCTGCTTCCCTTCCCTCAGATGCGAGAGGCCAGTTCAGTGGCCACTGACATGTATTCCTGCGATCCCTTGCAGTGTTTGTCGTGATAGTAGACAGGCATACCAAAGCCCGGAGCCTCGGCCAGTTTGACGCCGCGTGAAATGGTGGTATCAAACAGCTTGCCTTCAAATTTCTTACGCACCTCGTTTTTCACCTGCTGCGTCAGAAGCAAGCGATTGGTGTACATGGTCAGCAAAATACCGGTGATGTTGAGTGCGTTATTGTAGTGAGCCTTGATTTTCCGAACGGTATTGGTCAGCTGGGCTAAGCCCTCCAATGCGTAAAATTCACACTGCATGGGAATGACCACTCCGTCACTTGCGGTTAGCGAGTTGACGGTCAACATGCCCAAAGAAGGCGGACAGTCCACAATCATGTAATCAAAATCCTCCCGAAGCGGGTCAAGAGCGTTCTTCATGACATTCTGCGGGTTCTCTTCTTCCTGAAAAAGGTCAAATTCTGCGCCGGCCAGCACCACATTGGACGGAATCAGACTGAGCTTTTCCCATTGAGTCGCCATCACAGCCTCAGACGCCGTCACCGTTCCGGCCAGGACATCCTTTACAGTATGAGGCAATCCCTTTTTGGATACACCTACGCCGCTGGTGGCGTTACCCTGAGGGTCAAGATCAATGAGAAGCGTGCGGTAGCCAAGACAGCCAAGAGACGCCGCCACATTGACGGCCGACGTGGTTTTGCCGACGCCTCCTTTTTGATTGGTAAAGGAAATGATTTTTCCCATATATAAAACGTGAACCTCCGTTTCTTTCAACCATTTAAAAGACAAATATAGTATAGCACATTTTCACTGGATTTGCAAGCGGTTTCACACAATATGCAGAAATTTTATAGTTACAATTCAGCCGGGAAAAAGAGGAGCGTCTGGGGGCTTCTTGAAGAAGCCCCAGACGCCCAAGGACTTTCAATACATTTATTATGTATTGAATGTATCGTGATGATTTTTCCGGAAAACCGGCGTTCATGGCACCCAACATAACAAAAACGCAGTTGCGGGGCCCTCGCCCTACTCTACAGTGGGAAAGAGAGCGTACTATAGAGGGTGGCTGAACGGTAACCGAATCGTTACAGTTCAGAGAGACCCTCTATCATCAAGAGCCGGAAACGTTCCACGTGAAACAAGCAGAAACGTTACACGTGAAACGTGTAAACATGTTTCACGTGGAACACCGGTTGGCAGGAACATGTTTCACGTGGAACACAAGCCAGTCAAAGGGGGTTCTTTTTCATCTTACTATAGGCTCTTGGAAACTTGCTGTCTGTAGATCGTAGCTTTCGGACGGATATGACCGTGCGTTGTTCCTCACCGTCAGCAAGATAGAGTGGGTAGGCTTCCACTGCAGCCTCGCCGCCGCCCAGTATGCGGATGCCCGACTCAGCTTCTTCGTACTCCTCTCGGCCGTTGGAGCCTTTCATGGTCAGAAACAGGCCACCTGGCTTGACCAGCGGAAGGCATAGCTCATCCAGTATGTTGAGCCTGGCAACAGCCCGGCTGATGGCTACATCAAAGCGCTCACGAAAGGCTGGCTGTGCGGCCAACTCTTCCGCCCGCCCGGAGACAGCCTCAATCGAAAGACCCAGCGTCATAGCTGTATCGGCTACATACCGTATTTTTTTCTCGGTGCTGTCCACAGCGGTGATATGCAGATCAGGACGCAGGATGGCCAGGGGCAGGGTAGGGAAGCCGCCACCGCATCCTACATCCACCAGCTTAGCGTTCTGAGGGATGCGCATAGCCATCATGGCACAGTCGGCGTAATGAAGAGGAATGATTTTTTCGTAAGTATCCAGGGCGGTCAGGTTCATGACCCGATTGACCTGCAGCATGCGGTCGGTCAGGGCGGAAAAAAGTACTACTGTTTTCTCATTCACGTAGGATTCAAGCCCGTTTTTGCTGAACACATCTCGGAACAGCGTCTCAAACTCATGCGTCATACTCGTTTCTCTCTTTCCATGCTGTTATGTGCTGCAAAAGCCGTCATTTCAATCCCAGATAGAGCAACAGCACCGATATGTCTGCCGGACTGACCCCACTGATGCGGCTTGCCTGGCCTATAGTCCCCGGCTTGAACTGATTCAGCTTCTGCCCGGCTTCCAGTCTCAGGCCCTTGATGGAGGCATAATCCAGGTTGGCCGGAAGCCGCTTGTCCTCCAGCTTTCGTTGGCGTTCCACCTCGGCAAGCTCCCTTCGGATATATCCGGCGTACTTTACATCGGTCTCAACCGTCCGGCACACAGCACAGGGCAGGGAAGGACGGTTTTCGTCAAGGGAGGCAAGGTCGTCATAGCTCAGCTGGGGACGGCGCAAAAGGTCAGCCAGGGACACACCGGAGGCCACAGGCTCCATGCCGTGGGCCGCCAGGTAGGGATTGATCCGTTCAGGGGAGAGGTGTGTGGATTCCAGCCGCTGTTTTTCTTGCTCCTCGGCTGCCTTTTTCCGCAAAAAGGCCGAGTACCTTTCTTCACTGATCAGACCCACCTGATGGCCGATGGGCGTCAGGCGCAGATCAGCGTTGTCCTGACGCAGAATCAGGCGGAATTCCGAACGGCTGGTCATCATGCGGTAGGGCTCGTTGGTGCCTCGGGTGACCAGATCATCAATCAGCGTGCCGATGTAGCTGCCGGAGCGAGGCAGAATCAGAGGTGGGCGCTGCAGCACCGACAGGGCCGCGTTGATACCGGCCACCAGCCCTTGAGCGGCGGCTTCCTCATACCCGGAGGTACCGTTGAACTGTCCGGCGCCATACAAACCGACGTGAGATTTGAACTCCAGCGTAGCCTTGAGCTGTGTGGGATCGGCGCAGTCGTACTCAATGGCATAGGCGTACCGCATAATCTGAGCTTCGGAAAAGCCGTCCAGCGAGTGAAGCATATCCTGCTGCACATCGGTGGGCAGGGAAGTGGAAAAGCCCTGAATGTACATCTCCTCGGTATCCTTTCCCAGGGGTTCCACAAAGAGTTGGTGGCGTTCCTTGTCGGCAAAGCGGACGATTTTGTCCTCGATGGAAGGGCAGTAGCGCGGGCCTGTGCCGTGAATATGGCCGGAATACATGGCGGAACGGGTGATATTGTCCCGTATGATGCGATGGGTTTCGGCATTGGTATACACAATATGACAGGGAATCTGCGTAAAATCGCGAAACATGTCGGGATTTGTGCGGGTGGAATATGGGGTGATGACCTGCTCTCCGGGTTGTTCCTCCAGGACGGAGAAGTCAATGGTGTCCCGCTTGATCCGGGCAGGTGTGCCGGTCTTGAAGCGCATGAGCGTGATGCCCATGTCCCGCAGGGAGGCTGACAGACCGGTGGCCGGAAGAAAGCCGTCGGGGCCGGATGGATAGTCAGCAGCGCCCACGAAAACCCGGCTTTCCAGATAGGTTCCGGTAGCCAGTATGATACAATCACACAACCATATCTCACCCAACCGCGTGACAAGTCCTGTCACACGCCACCCGGCGGCCGCCTCTCCCTCTGTCGGCTGCTCCAGGATGCTGACCACCTCCGCCTGGACAAGGCGCAGGTGATCCTGGGTCTCCAGCGTGTGCTTCATCAGGGCATGATAGGCCCTGCGGTCGGCCTGGATGCGTTTGGAGTGAACAGCGGCCCCCTTGCCCAGGTTGAGGGTACGGCTCTGGAGGGTCACGCAGTCGGCGGCGTACCCCATCTCCCCGCCCAGGGCGTCGATCTCAAAGACCAGATGGCCCTTGGCCGTGCCGCCGATGGAGGGATTGCAGGGCATGTTGGCGATGGCGTCCAGCGACATGGTGAAGAGCACCGTGTCCACGCCCAGCCGGGCCGAGGCCAGCGCGGCCTCAATGCCGGCGTGACCTGCCCCTACCACAGCCACCGAGGTGCGCATCATAGGCATGTCACTTTTTGTCATTTTATCATCTCCTATATAGATACGGATATAGATACGAATTTCCGGGGGAACGGAATTCGGCGAAGCCGAGTTCCGTTCCCCCGGGCCCCTTCAAGGACTTTTATAACATTTTATCATGTAGAGGGCAGGTTTACCTATTATAAGTTTGCATTGATGTTCTTTAGAAGGAGGGGTGCGGGGAGGAAACTTCCCTTCAAGAAAGTTTCCTCCCCGCAAAAACTCAATAGTAATAGTTGATCCCCACTTCCTTCATGGAGGGAAGGGAAGCGAACAGGTCGTTATCCACCGTGATGCGGGCAACGTAGGGGGCGCACTTCACGGCGAAGAGCTGATCGGCGACCCGGGAGGGCAGGTCAGAGAACCAGTCCTCATATTCGGAGTTGGAGGCGGCGTCAGAGGGAAGGTCATAGCGCATGAGCACGTGACAGCCAAACTCCGAGTCCATGAGAGCGGCCTTACCTACCTCCAGGCCGGAGAGAATATCGGCCATGTCGTTGAGGTAGTCATTGCCATTGTCGCCGGTGGTATAAAGGAAGCAATTGGTATTATCGGCGATATACAGATCCTCCCCGCTGTCGGCATACTCTGACAGGATTGCTTCAAAGCCGGCACGTCCGGAGGCGGCGGCAACGGTCAGCACCTCGTTGGCGGTTTCCCGGTGGGCGGCCAGTTCCTCGGCGGAGTAGGACTGTGTCATGACCTGCCCGTCCTCCCCGTAGACATAGGCGCGGACACCGGTTTCGGTGTCGTAGGCAATGCGCCCGTCGGAGGTGTAATATACCGTGTCGCCATTGCTGTCCACAATGGTCTTACCGAACTCGTCGGTGCGGGGAGAACCGGCAGCGGTGTCATAGGCAATCTGACTGACCTTTCCGTTGTTCGCGGCGGACTGATAGTAGATCTCATCGCCGTTGAGGTCGGTCTCGTACACATAGGCATAGGAGCGGATGAGTAGCTGGCGGAAGCAGACTGCATGCTCCTCCAGGTACTCCTGCATGACATTGTCGGCAATCAGTGATCCGTTTTCTCCGTACAGGTGGGTGCGGACAGCGGCATATTTGGCCTCCATGATGTACAACGCCCGGAGAATGTCCGTGTTGACTCCAAAAGCCGACAGGGCGGCGTTGAACTGGGACTTGGAGCCGTTGTAGCGTTCCTTCTGTATGTCGGCGAGTTCGCTGTCGATTTCATCCTCGGTGCCCACAGCAAGAGACAGTCCCAGCTCCTCAAAGAGGACGGCGGCGGCCAGGTACTCCTTGGCGTCTATCAGGGTGGTCTGCCGGACAAACTCGTCATAGGTGGTGCCGTCGGAGGTCACTATGGTGTCCCACAGGGAATCGCCGGCGACCTGGTAGCCGCTCAACGCCAGATTGCCCTTGACACGGGACAGCAACAGTTCAAACATGTTGACCGTCAGGATCTGATCGTCCAGCGTCATCAGGGGGTCACCCAGTTTATGGGAACACGAGGTAAGGGGCAGAACCGATGTCAGGGCAAGGGTCAGACAAAGGAGAAGGGCAAGCAGACGGGGGAGGGAAGAATGGGTTGTTTTCATGATGGTTGGGATCCTTTCTTGTGATACATCAGTGGTGGCCCTGCTCCCGGGCAAGGGACAGGTATTTGGCCAGTAATTTGTGTGTCATCCCTAGGATGTCCTCACCGTTTTTGATTTGCATATGCACCGAGGCGTCCCCGTGTATTGAGGCACGAAGCCGTCCCTTGAGCAGCGAGGAAAGTTCACTCCAGACCTCCAGATTGAGGGAATTTTGCGTAAAGATGACAGTATTTCCCTCCTGCTTGATGGAGCGAATACCGCAGGCGACGCCCTGAGCCCGGCAGAGGGCGATCCACAGAAGGTTCATAGCCACCCGGGGCGGCTCGCCATACCGATCCTGCAATTCATCCGTCATGTCGTCCATGTCCTCCCGGGTGCGGATGAGGGCGATGCGTTTGTACAGCGCCATGCGTTGAGCCGGGTAGCGGATGTAGCTGTCGGGCAGGAAGGCGCTGACGTTCAGCGAGACAGCGCATTCCGGTTCTTCCGCTGTTTTTTGCCCCTTTTCCTCCAGAACCGCCTGGTTGAGAAGCTTGATGTACAGATCGTAGCCCACCGTTTCCATGTGGCCGTGCTGCTCAGCGCCCAGCAGGTTGCCTGTGCCCCGGATCTCCATGTCCCGCATGGCGATGCGGAAGCCGGCGCCGAACTCGGTGTACTCCCGGACGGCCTCCAGCCGTTTTTCGGCGATCTCGGACAGGGCTTTACCCCGGCGGTAGGTGAAGTAGGCATATGCCCGGCGGGAGGAGCGGCCCACCCGTCCCCGAAGCTGATGCAGCTGGGACAGTCCGAGCCGGTCGGCGTTGTCCACGATGAGGGTGTTGGCATTGGGCACATCCACCCCGGTCTCAATGATGGTGGTGCAGACCAGAATGTCGATCTCCCCGGCCAGCATGCGTTCCCAGATCGCCTCCAGTTCCTCTTTTTCCATCTTGCCGTGAGCGACCACAATGCGTGCGTCGGGGGCCAGCTTGGCCACCCGTGCGGCTGTCTCGTTGATGGTTTCGACATTGTTGTGAAGGAAAAAAACCTGACCGCCCCGCCTCAGCTCCCGAAGGATGGCTTCACCCAGGATGAGGTCGTCCTCCTCCAGTACGTAGGTCTGCACCGGCAGACGGTTGACGGGCGCTTCATCCAGAAGGGAGATGTCCCGTATGCCGCCCATAGCCATGTTGAGGGTACGGGGAATGGGGGTGGCTGACAGCGTCAGCACGTCGATGCTGCTGCAGAGCTGCTTGAGTTTTTCCTTTTGCGCCACGCCAAAGCGCTGCTCCTCATCCACGATCAGAAGCCCCAGCTTGTGGAAGGCCACATCCTTGCCCAGCAGCCGGTGGGTGCCGATGATGATGTCGGTGTCCCCCCTAGCCAGGCGGCGCAGACTTACGGTCTGCTCCTTGGCGGTGCGGAAGCGGGAGATCATGTCGACATTCACTGAGAAGCTGCGCATGCGGCGGGAAAAGGTCTGGAGGTGCTGGAGCGCCAGAATGGTGGTGGGTACCAGCACCGCCACCTGGTAGCCCTCGGCCACGCACTTGAAGGCAGCCCGCATGGCCACCTCGGTTTTACCATAGCCCACATCTCCGCAGAGCAGACGATCCATGGGCACCGGGCGCTCCATGTCGGCCTTGATATCCTCAATAGCAGCCAGCTGACCGCCGGTTTCCTCGTACTCAAAGGCGGCGGCAAACTCCTGCTGAAAATTGTCGTCCGGCGAGAAGGCGTGTCCCGGGCGGCGCATCCGCTCGGCGTAGAGGCGGATCAGTTCCTTAGCCATTTCACGCACCACAGCCCGTGTTCTGGCCTTGGCCCGGTTCCAGGAGTCGGTGCCCAGCTTGGACAGCTTGATCGTGCCGTCGTCGGCGTGGGCGCCGATATACTTGGAGACCATGTCCAGCTTTTCCACCGGGATGAACAGCTTATCCGACCCGGCGTACTGAATGCCGATATAATCCCGGCTGACCCCTTCTGTGGTCAGGTTCTCGATGCCGGTGTAGCGCCCGATGCCGTAGGTCTCATGCACCACAAGATCGCCCACCTCCAGGTCGTTGTAGGACAGGATGGTGCGTGTGTTCTTTTTCCTAGCCTGATCGGCGGCTCTCTTTCTCTGCCGCAGGGCGGCGGGGGAGGTGGACAGCGAGCCGGTGCGGCCGTCGGGGTTGGTGGACAGGATGGCGATGCGGGGCACCATCAGCTCATAACCGAACAGGTAATCCCGCCAGAGGATGACGACCGACTCCGGCGGCATGTCCTGGGGGGTGCGTATGCTGTCCGGATCGGGGAGGACGGCGGGCAGGCGCGCCTCGGTCAGCATGTCTGTCAGATTGCGGGCGGCGGCCTCGTTTTCGGCGATGACGGCAGTCCGATAGCCCTCCTTTCGGTAGTTGGTCAGATCCTCGCACAGAAGGGTGAAATTTTCGGCGTAGGATACCATGTGCCGGGTGCGGAAGCCGAAGATGCCGCCCAGACGTTTGCCGGACATACCGTAGGAGAGGGAGTCCATAAGAACCGTCACATGGCTGTCCAGAAAGTGATCAAAAGCGGTGGTGGGGCAGGCGTATTCGGCGTATCGGCCGGAGATCATGCCGCTCTCAATCAGATTGATGACGGTTTCGTTCATCAGCTTTTCACCGGCCCGCAGTCTGTCCCGGACAGCCACATGGGAGCGGACGAGGAACAGCGTCCTGTCAGGAAAGTAATCCAGCAGACAGGTGCAGGAAGGGTAAATCAGCTTGATGTACTTGTCCAGAAAATGAAGCTCGTTACCGGTAGGACAAGCCGACTGCCAGGCGGCGGATAGAGCGGTCAGCTCGGTGTCCAGCGTGCGGGCGGCGTCCGAGTCGGGTTTCTGGGCCTTGCGCTGGGCCCGGACAGCTTCCTCCAGCCGGGCAAGGCAGGCCCCGTCGGTCAAAAGCTCCCGGGCGGGGAGCAGGTCGGCGGCGTCGATGGCGTGGGTAAGACGTTGTGTTTCGGGATCGAACAGCCCCATGCGGTCGACCTCGTCCCCGAACAGCTCCACCCGCAGAGGGCGGGAGCCGTCCAGCACCTCACCCTCATCGTCCAGGAAGGTGCCGAAGGGAGGGCAGACATCCACGATGCCGCCCCGCAAGGCGAACTGCCCCGGTCCTTCCACCAGATCGACCCGAGCGTACCCGGCGGCGACCAGACGGTCAGCCAGGGCGGCTGTGTCCACCGGTGTGTGGAAATCCAGGTGGATGGAGGACGCTTTGAGTACATCGGGGGGAATGGTGTAGCCCAGGGCAGCGTCCGGGGTGGTCAGTACGGCGTCCAGACTGCCACTGGCAAGGCCGGAGAGCACCTTCAGTCGTTCGTGCTCGTACTCATGCGAGGCCACGACATTGTGAAAGGACAGATCCCGGGCGGTATAAAAAGCGGCTTTGAGGCCAAAGCGCTCCAGTGTCTGCCGGATGCGCAGACAGTCTTTTTCCTCGGGGCAGACCATCAGGGCGCACCGTTTGCGGCCCTCCCGGGTTCTGCCCCCGTCAGGCGAGGCGGGTGTGCAGACGTCCTCTATCAGCGAAACCGCAAAGGCCTCCGCCGCACCCTCGCAAAGTCCGTTTGCCAAGAGCGGCAGAGGTTTATCCTTGAAATTCTTGCGGACAGCGGCCAGTAGCTGCGTGTATTCGCCGTCAGCCCGGATACAGGAGGTGAGAAGATTCATATGCGTGGTCATCCTTATGTTTTTTAAGAAGAGCTCCGTTGGGGCTCCGCCCCAAACCCTGCCAGAACCCTTCTTTCAAGAAGGGTTCTGGACTCCCAAGAACTTTCAATGCAAAAAATTATGTTTGTTAAGGCAGGATAATCGACAGAGGCAACCGTT
>CAZQAI010000029.1:0-12189 GCA_964591305.1 uncultured Clostridium sp. | reverse complement strand
TTTCCAGCACCTTGCCGATATCGGATATGAAGATGTGATCGGAGGGAATCCCCATAGACATGCCCAGTTCACGGTTGGCGGCCATATGCTTGTATTCACCATGAACCGGCATGAGGTAACGGGGTTTGGTCAGCCCCTGCATCAGCTTGAGCTCCTCCTGGCAGGCGTGGCCGGAAACATGTACCTCCACAGAGGAATCGTTGATCACCTGCACACCCATTTTGGCCAGTTCGTTTACAATACGGCCCACCAACTTTTCATTACCCGGGATGGCGCTGGCCGACAGCACCACCAGGTCGGAAGGTCCCAGCGTCACCTGATTGTGGTCGCCAAAGGCCATGCGGTACAAGGCCGACATGGGTTCGCCCTGGCTTCCGGTGGTGATCAGAGTCAGCTGATCCGGACGGTATTTGCGAATATCAGCCAAATCGATGAGCACGCCATCCGGCACCTTCATATACCCCAGCTCCACAGCGGCGGTGACGATGTTGATCATGCTCCGTCCGGTGACAGCCACTTTCCTTCCGTGACGGGCGCTGATATCGATGATCTGCTGCACCCGATGGACATTGGACGAGAAGGTGGCAATGACGATCCGCTTGTCGGGATTCATGGTAAAGATCATCTCCAGGGACTTGCCCACCTTCTTCTCGGAGGGGGTGTGCCCTGGACGTTCGGCATTGGTGGATTCGCACATCAACAACAGCACGCCCTCGCGGCCCAGCTCGCCCAGACGGGTAATATCCATCATCTCGCCTTCAATGGGAGTCACATCCAGCTTGAAGTCGCCGGTATGAACCAACACACCCAAAGGGGTGCCGATCGCCAATGCGCAGGCATCGGCAATGGAGTGATTCACATGAACGAATTCCACCGTGAAGGAGGTGCCCAGCCGGATGACATCCCCCGCCTTGACACATCGTAGGTCGGCCTTCCAGGGGAGAGTGTGCTCCTGCAGTTTATTCTCGATAATGCCCAATGTCAGCCGTGTCCCATAAATAGGGGGACAAATTTTCTGTAGAATGTAGGGGATGGCCCCGATATGATCCTCATGCCCGTGGGTCAGGACAATGCCCCGGATGCGATCCTTATTGTTCTCCAGATAGGTAATATCCGGAATCACCAGATCGATACCCGGCATCTCGTCTTCGTCCGGAAACCCGATGCCGCAATCGATGATGAGAATGTCGTTCCCGTACTCCACCACCGTCATGTTCTTGCCGATCTCATGGAGACCGCCCAGTGGGATGATCTTGAGCTTGGCCTTGGGGATATAGGTCAGATTTTCCCCTCCCAGACGGCATACCCTGGGGGTGCGGTTCTCATGCCGCAAAACCTCGGCATCACGCACAATAGAGTCCTGCGCGCTGACCACCGAGGGCACCGCTCCCCGCCGTCCCCGGCCGCTACCTGCCGGGCGTCCCGGCTTTCTCTTTTCCACCGTATCCTGGGCGGCAGAAGTCTCCTTGTCCGCGGCGGCCCTGGTACGGGTCTTGCCTGTTTTACCGCCTGATTGCTTGCCGGAGGAGGTTTGCGGGGGTTGGAGATCGGTGTGAGCCATGCCGGCCGCATTGGCCGCATAAGTCGGTATCGCGTCTGTCTGAACCGCCATATCTCCTGCAGATACAGCAGGTGCCACGGCCTCTACTGTATCCGCCGATTTAGCGGCAACCGATGTCTTGTTTCGGCCTCTCCTGATGTTAGACTTTCCGGCAGGAGTATCATCGCGAGCCGCCTCCCCAGAACGGGCAGCAGAGGCAGCAGTCTGGCTCCCGGAGCGGCGTCCCCGTCGGCTTTTTCCGGCCGTGGCTGTCTCCGCTGCACCCTCATCAGGCTGTGGCACGGAATCAGACATCAGAAAGATCTCCGAGGTGCCAAGTATGTCATGTGAGCCTCCGGAGGGACGGCCTGTCGGGGTACCGGAGCCCGCAGTCTCTGCAGCGGCAGAACCGCCGGTACGCTTCCTAGCCGGATAGCTCCTGCGGGGACGGGACGTTGTCTGCTTGTCCCGGCTCATGGGCGCTGTCTTGTCATCAAATTCATTATGATCCATAAAGTATAAATTCTGTTCCTTTCTTAAGGCACCATCGCACATACGTGTAAAAGGGCATCGCACATACGAGTAAGAGGGTATCGCACCATCGCTTATGCCCGTATTCCGTCTTGCTTCCCATCTCTTTGTGCGGGATCAGCCACACGCATAAAATCTGCCCTTCGCAAAGTGTAGCTCTCATATGACGAAATGCTGACTTCGCCCCTGTATAAGAGTCTTGTACGGTGGTGCCTTACATATCATTTCACCAAAGCAGATGCGGTCTGCCGTATGCGGTCCAGGTGAACCGCACGCCGGTGTATGTACCCATGCATCCTCTGCCATGCGGCGGCATGGAAGTCAAGGTTCTGTTCCAACAGCATGTTTGGGAGAATCGGACACAGTCCGGAAAACAGAGGTGTGCCGGACACCTCCGGACAACAAAGGCTGCCCGGCCCGTAGGCCGGGTTCCCTTCCCCGGTTCTGTCATGTTTCATAAAACGCACACACGAATCAAGGCGGGCATACACGGACACCACGCTCCGCCGAGACGCCAACCGACCTCCATACCGTCCAAAAGCCGATATCAATCCTTGAGTCCCATGTGCACAGTTCCACCCCCGGTGGAATTGAATCCGAACACATACACTGTGGTTATTATACACCAGAACGGGACATCTGTCAACAGGCTGGCGGTCATTTCCTTCATATTTGTGCATATTGCAGAATATAAGACCGGGCGGGCAAACCTTTTCGGAAATTTTGGCCTGTATGCACGCCCGGTTTTTACGTCTGTCTACAGAAAAAGCCACAAAAGGCCCACCAATCCCCCGCCGCACAGGGAGCCCAGTCCAAACCATATTCCACGCAAAAGGCCCCGGCGGCGGAAACGCGGTTGATCCTCACCATCCGCAGCAGACGAAACACCCCTCCCGGACCCGGCAGCCGTGAGGGATCCGGAGGCAGTCAGACTGCGTTCGATGATGCGATTGGCTTCCCAGAGCATGTCATCCTTTTCCACATGGTGAGGCGGACGGCAACGACGTACCACAAAGTACGCCTCCTCAAAGACACGGCTGTCCCGGGTCCGCACCACAATCATTTGTTTTTGTGCCCCTCTCAGCATACACACTCCTCCCAGGCAGAAACGCTGGAGTCGGCCGTCTCATGTCACACCCAGCTGCACAGGAGCGACCGGCACCGCATTGCTACCAGTATGGCCCGAATATGCCTTAATTAAACAGGACCCGGCAGACAAGGCAGGAAAAAAGGACACAAAATACCATGACTGCCAGCGCACAGGGCATGGCATACCGGGTGCGTCTGACTCCAACCGACGAGAAATAGACAGACAGTACGTACACCGCGGTGTCGGAGCTGCCCATCAACACAGCGGCACACAAAGCCGGAAAGCTGTCTGCGCCTACGGTGGACAGAAGTTCCCTGAACACCGCCAGGGAAGCTGAGCCGGAAAAGGGGCGAGTGAGCAAAAGGGGGGTCAGTTGAGCGGGAATCCCGACCTTATCCAGTACGGAAGCCAAATAACGGCAAATCAGATCAAGCAAGCCCGACGCCCGGAGCATACCTACTCCACAAAGCATGGCGCACAGGGAGGGCAGCAGTCGGACAGCAGTTCCGAGCCCCTCGCGCGCTCCGGCCACGAAGACAGGAAAGTAATCCCGTTTGGCAAAAAGCAGAATCAATCCGGCCAGGGCTGTGACGGTCGGAATCACCCAGGCAGCGGCCTCATTCAGAATCGGGATCAGTGAAGAAAACAGCTTCATGAGGCGTTCTGCGTCCTGGTAGGCCGGGTGTGTCTTCCGGGCCGCTTCCCATGTATTCTGTCAGGCAGCCCCCGGCACAGACGGGTCAATCCAAGCGCTAATAAAGCGGAAGCGCCCGAGGCCAGCCACACGCCGCAAACAATGCGGAAGGGGTTTTCTGCCCCGGCCTCTGACAGCAGAGCCATCACGGTGCTTGGGACAAGAGATACCGAAGCTGTATTGAGGACCGCCAGCGTGATCATATCCCCGGATGCCGTATCCGGCCTTCCACCTGCAGCTACATGTGTGGCATGAAGCTTTTTCATGGCCGCAAGGCCCATAGGTGTGGCTGCATTGCCAAGTCCCAGCAGATTCGCACTGATATTGGCGCAGATCTCCTCCGCCCCTTCGCCATCGGCTGCCGCTCCCGGAAAAAACAAACGCAAAAAAGGCCGCATCAATCGTGCCAGACGCCGCACCAATCCCGCCTCTTGTAATACTGCCATGATGCCGCTCCAGAAACACATCATGCCTGCCAGTGTGGCGGTCAGGCCGACTGCGGACGATACACTGTTCAGCACAGCCTGCCCCAATGCCTCCCCCGACCCCATAAAGAGTCCACACACAAGAGCCAGAAGCGTCATGATACCAAAAATTTTTCCCATCATATTCCACTACCTCCATATTTCAGATTGCCGCGATGCCCGATTGTGCAAACCACAAGAACCGCATGGAATGTATCACAAGAAACGACAAAATATGATAATATTCACAAAAAGTTAACATAAAGTGATTGACAGATACTCCCATGTAGTATATACTATAGGTGGTTTTGCAAAAGGCAAAGCCATAGCGACACATCCGCTGTCCCAAAGACAAGGATGTAAACATGGTAAAGAACCAAAGGAGGAAGTAACATGAAATCTATTGGAATTATCAGAAAAATTGACGAATTAGGCCGTGTTGTGCTGCCCAAGTCCATTCGGGAACTCATGGATATTAATGAAAGAGACCCTATGGAAATTTATGTGGATGGTAACAAGATCGTTCTTCAGAAGCATCAGGCATTCTGCGTATTCTGCGGCGAGTGCGAGGATTTGATTTCCTATCACGAGAAGTGCCTGTGCCCGGCCTGCCTCAAGAATCTCAAGCAGCTTTGATTGTACGGCATCACTCAAGTTTATGCGTACATTGCCCCCGGTATGACCGGGGGTACTTTTTCTTCTCTCTTTGGGGCATGCACATTTGCTTGCAGATAAATCATGCTACGCTCGGCTGAACTGTAACCACTCACACCGAAAATTTTTATTTTTTTGAAAAAGCTATTGACAAGCTTACCGAAATGTAGTAAAATATACATGTATGTGCGGGAAGGGTTCCCTTTCCGCGTCAAACATCCAAAGACAGCAGGTTCCTGTAAAAGCGCACGCTTCCCTGCCGAGGAGATCATAACAGTCTGCCCCGCAAGGGCGGTTTTGCGTGAGTCTTTCTTCGGTCGGTTACATGGGTGCCGGCACAGGAGAAAGATTCTTTTGCGTTACGGAACGCAAAAATACTATTCACATGGGAGGTGAAATCAAAAATGCCGAGTAATGCAATTCTGGAGCAGAAACAACAGGTCGTTGCCAATTTGGCTGAACAGATCAAGTCTTCCGCATCCGGCGTCATCGTCAATTACCAGGGTATCACCGTGGAAAACGATACTGCCATGCGCAAGGCCCTTCGTGAAGCCGGCGTCAAGTACATGGTCGTCAAGAATACTTTGACAGGCCGTGCATGCGATGAGTGCGGTTACGGTGATCTCAAGGCATGCCTGAACGGTATGACTGCCATTGCCATCAGCGAAAAGGATCCTGTAGCTCCCGCCAAGATTCTCAAAGAATACGACGAGAAGATTCCGTCATTCCAGATTCTGGCTGGCTATGTGGACGGCGAGACTTTGAACGCAGATGGCGTGAAAGAGCTTGCTTCCATTCCTTCTCAGGAAGTCCTCATTGCCAAGTTCCTGGGAAGCATCCAGTCTCCGCTGTACAAGTTCGCATATGCCGTCAAGGCTGTGGCCGAGAAGCTGGAAGAGGCTCCTGCCGCAGAAGAGGCTCCTGCCGCTGCACAGGAAGCCGCCCCTGCCGAAGCGTAAGGCAGATCTGTACCCTTAAAACCGGATACAAAAGGGGAACAGTCATCCGCGGGTACCCCCACGGGAGGATATTCGTTCCCGCGCCAACGGATCGTGGCATGAAGTCAAAGTGCGGATCCGATTTGGCGGACGCAATCATAAAATACATTTCAGGAGGTATATTGAAATGGCTAGCGAGAAGATTACCGCTATTGTTGAAGAAATCAAGAGCCTGACCATTCTGGAACTGAATGAGCTGGTTAAGGCCGTTGAGGAGGAGTTCGGTGTTTCCGCCGCTGCTCCTGTGGCTGTCGCCGGTGGTGCTGCACCCGCCGCTGCCGCCGCCGCTGAGGAGAAGACCGAATTTGATGTCATCCTGACCGGCTTCGGTGATAAGAAGCTGGGTGTCATCAAGGCTGTCCGTGAGCTGACCGGTCTGGGTCTGAAGGAAGCCAAGGACATGGTCGAGGGTTGCCCCAAGCCTGTCAAGGAAGGCGTTCAGAAGGAAGAAGCCGAGAAGATCAAGGAAACCCTTGTGGCCGCCGGTGCTACCGTCGAAATCAAGTAATTTCGCCACCCGTACAAACCGAAGCGGCCGCTTCGTAAAGCCTGCTGTATAAAAGGCTGTCCCTCAAGACAGCCTTTTCCTTATGTTGCATGTGCTGTAACAGGGGCTTGGCAATTCCATTTGTCGGAAGATTGCTTGACCCCTCGCCGGACAGTCTATTTCAGCTTGCCGTAGTCTTCATCGCCGACCGGCTCCAGCCATTCGTTGAAAGCCTCAGATCCCGGAATGTCAAAAGCCAGATGGGAAAACCAGCTATCCGGCGCGGCACCGTGCCAATGCTTCACACCCTGTGGGATCGTGACGATCGCACCCGGCGTCATTTCGACAGCGTCCTTACCCCATTCCTGATAGTACCCTCTTCCGCCGACACAGATCAGCACCTGCCCGCCACCGCTTGATGCGTGGTGAATGTGCCAGTTGTTGCGGCATGCCGGCTCAAAGGTCACATTGAAAATCGGAAATTCTTTGCCGGATACAAGCGTCAGATAGCTTTGTCCGACAAAATACTTTGCATAAGCGTCATTCGGCTGTCCGATGGGAAACAGCATGGAATTTTCATGCGCTGTTCTGGCGTCTTGCACCGTTGTTTCTTCTGCCCAAACCTCCTTCGCCATGCGGAACGCCGCCCACGCTTTGGGCCACCCGGCATAAAAAGCTGCGTGTGTCAGAATCTCCGCAATCTCGGTTTTGGTGATACCATTGCTTTTGGCGCTCATCAGGTGAAACTGAAAGGAGGAATCGGTAAGCCCCTGTGACATCAGAGACACGACCGTTACCAATGAACGGTCACGCAGAGAAAGTTTATCTTCTCTTGACCATACCTCTCCAAACAGTACATCGTCATTAAGCTGTGCAAATTTCGGAGCAAATTCCCCGAGGGCATCTTTGCCTGCCGTCTGTTTGACTGCCATAATAAAACCTCTTCTCTACCATCATGATGACCATTCTGTGCTCATAACGCGGAAATTCTGAGGCGGCCCCGGCCTTTCGGCCAAAATGGCGGTTGCTTACATCGCCAAGGCGCAAACCCTCCTGCCCGAAAAAGCCATCAGCAAACGAATATTCATACCAAAGGAAGCATGTCGGCCGGAGGATGGCTGCATAAACCAACGCCGGAATGCAAACATAAGGGGGAGTATACCATGGAGCACATACGCAGGTTGAACGGAAACCTTTCCGGGTCAGATCATGAATGCGCTGGCGGGAAACGCAGGATTCCGCCTCGATGCGAAGACTGTGAATTCTTCGATTACGATGACGATGCGGAAGCCTACATCTGCCATGTATCCCTGGATGAGGACGAAATGGCTTCCTTCCTGTCCGGACGCACCGGCCGGTGTCCCTATTACCGGTATTACGACGAGTACAAGAGTGTGCACAAGCAGATCTGACGCATAGACCTCTTTTTGTTTTGATTGCCTGTCCTTCCGTCAGCCATTCATATGTTGAATCGACACCGCAGGGAGCGCCTTTGCATGCCTGCAGATGGGCCGGAGCGGGCAAGCCGAACAATGGGGGCTGCGAGCCGTGCACACATCCCGCCCGAACTGGACGATTCGGTGGCAAAAAGTGCTCTGCTTATCAGGGGCTATCAACTCTGCGAGAATGGATTCCACCTTTCCGGGATCCTTCAGTGTTTCGTCGTAGAAGCCAAGCCGACCGCAGATACGGATACAGTGCGTATCACAGACCACGCCTGGCCGGTGGTATATATCTCCCAGCAACAGGTTGGCGATCTTGCGCCCCACCCCCGGCATGGCAAGCAGAGCGTCCATATCGTCCGGCACCACACCGCCGAAGTCGCGTACCAGGATGCCGCAGGCCGCCTTCACGCTCTCAGCCTTGGTATGGTAAAGACCGCAGGGACGGATGATGGCCTCCAGCGCCCGTATATCCGCACCGGCTATGGCCTCCGCCGTGGGGAAGACCGAGAACAGTTCCCGACAGACTATGTTCACCCGGGCATCGGTACACTGTGCCGACAACCGGGCCATGACCAGCAGCTTCCACGAATCCCGACGCATCACCTCGGGATCCCCCCCGGCCTGCCCACCCCACTCCAACGCGCACACTGCGTCGGGGTAGCAGGCTTCCAGCAGGGCCACAGCCTGAGCCGCCTTCCCACGGAGTGCGGCTCTGTTTTCATCAAAGTGGACAGCCCGACTCCCGTTCTCTTTTCCGGTTTCTTGACTCATGATCGGACCAGCATCAGAACCAACGGGTGGTGGTGGCTACGATCCGATTGCCCACCATAATCATGTTGGCAGACTGAGCAACACCCACCTCGATCTGCAGACCGTATACGGTAGCCCGCATGGTGGCAGACTTCTTGGGACGAGGCATTTCGGCATACACATAGTTGTCGACCACCAGCTCTTCCATGTCCCCCACCCGACGGTATAGGATGCGGTGATTGCTGTACATCGTCTCCACATACACCTTGCATTTTTTTCCTTCGGCCTCAGAGGCGGGACGCAGGACAGATGTATCAAAGGCGGTATCATAGGTTGATGAGGTTTCGCCGGCACTCTCTGCCGGAATATCATGGCGATCCGCCATGCTGTCATCCTGCGTCACTGTAAAGGTACTCACGATGGGATCGTTCTCTGCGGCGATCTTGCTGTTCCGGCTGACTGTGACCCCGTTCTTGACCCCCATGACAAGGTACACCAGCACCCAGGCGTGGATCAGGATGTCAGGGATCATGTATATGAAGTCAAACAGTAAAAAGAGGCAGAGGGTGTCCAGTGAGAAGAACACCAGGGCGGCGATCATCCAGCCGTAGTGCTTCTTGGAAAAGATCCAGCACAGCAGGTAGGGGATTGTCAACACCGCAGCAATCACCGCGGCCACAATCATGAACGAGGCGGCGTTTTCGATGGGGGCTGTGAGCCCCACCTCCTCCGGCGCAATCACAGCTACGGAAGCAAATTCCACAATAAAGTGGGGAATGGAAGCCGAGAACAGCAGGTACGTGTTGGCGTTCAGGGCGCCCAAGAGAATGTTGAGTGTGGTTAGAACGACCACAAGCAACAGGTTGGAGCGAGCTACCTGATACTTGTTGGTAGCCAACACACTCAGGGCACGTCTTGAGGGAGATTTCTGATTCTGGTTCATGTCAGGCTTCCTTTCTCACGCATTCAGTCTATTTGATTTATGTGCAGGAGCTTTTCCATCTCCGGCCAATCGTAACAGGGGATGAGCATCTCATAGTCTTCCCTGTATGTCTCGGGGGTGTCCCCCCCGCCATCAGTCCGGATGACAATCCTGTTGTACCCCTTGACCCGGCAGGACAGAAGTCCGGTTTGTCTGATATGGTATTGCTTGTATCTGCCTTCGTTGCATTTCTCTTTCTTGAGCCACATGTCTACAGTATAGCGTTCATCACAGCCCCGATACCCCACGATGGCCGTCTTGGGAATTGTAAGTACGGCATGGCCCTCTGACAGGCACAAACTGTCCCCTTCGCGCCAAGCGTACAACAGCAGATTATGATAGGTGTGGGCCGGGGTATAACGCTTAATTGCCCCCTTTTTCCGTGTATAGAGAAAAGGCAATACCTCCAGCTCAGCGGCATTTCCCGGAATATGCAGTTCCCGACGGGCCTCTCCGGCCAGACGATCCATGTCCTGACTGTAGGATGTAAGGTCAGGGGAGGAGGTATCCGTGATACCCTTGCGTAATTGTCTGGTTTCTTTGGAAATCAAAACCCAGGCGCACACCAGCAGAGCTATGCCTGCCACCATGATCCATACTGCACTGCTCTCATCCCGAAAAGCCAGCCGGATCAGGAAAAATGCTGCCGTTACCATAAGGAGAGATACCCACACCGGCCAGTGCCTGGCCACAAAGGACCGCTTATGTCCGGCTCTGTCCGTTCCCTGTGGCGATTGCGTGTCCGGAGCCGGTCCGTTCAGGATCGCATCCAGCCTAGCATCCATTGCCTCCATCCTCGCCTGCAAGCCGTCTGACAGCCGAGCCGTGACAAATGGATTGTCATCCACAAAGACAGCGGTGTCTTTTCCTGTGCGGTCAAATGAAAACAGATTTTTCATGAGGTGTCTCCTTTTCGCAGACCGCCGCTGCATCGCCGCACCCTCTCACTCCAGATCGGCATCCTTGATATACTCTTTGCCGTGCAAGGCGATAAAAACCTTACGTGCTGGCAGATCGTCACCCAGCAGGGTGTCAAACATCACAGCAGTGGCAGCCGCATCGGTGGGTGTCACGGCCACCAACCGTCTGGTGGCTGGGTTCATGGTCGTCTCCGACATCATCTCCGGGGTGTTCTCACCCAGACCCTTGGAACGCTGGAGGGTGTAGCGGGTACTACCCAGCTGACGGAGAATATCAGTCTTTTCAAATTCGTTGTATGCAAAGTAGGTCTTTGACTTGGTCGTAATCTCAAAGAGCGGGGTCTCGGCGATAAAGACCTTACCCTCCTTAAGCAGAGTGGGGAGCAGCCGGTAGAAAAGCGTCAGCAGAAGGGTGCGTATCTGGAATCCATCCTCATCGGCATCGGTACAAAGAATGATCTTGGCCCAACGGAGTTGGGAAAGATCAAAAGCGGTCAGGTCTCCCTTGATTTTGCCGCTGATCTCCACACCGCATCCTATGACACGGAGCAGGTCTGTAATAATGTCACTTTTGAATATGCGGTCATAATCGGCCTTCAGGCAGTTCAACGTCTTTCCCCGCACCGGAATGACTGCCTGAAATTCTGCATTCCGGGCCAGCTTGACCGATGTCAGCGCCGAGTCGCCCTCCACGATGTACAGTTCCCGTCGGGTGGCATCCTTGGTACGGCAATTGACAAATTTTTCTACCCGGTTGGCGATGTCAATGGTGCCGGTCAGCTTCTTTTTGATGTTGATACGCTGTGCCTCAGCACTCTCCCGGCTGCGTTTATTGACCAGCACCTGGTTGACGAACAGCTCCGCCTCGGTTGGGTGCTCGATGAAATATATTTCCAGCTGCCGACGGAGGAAATCGTTGAGGGATTCATAAATAAAGGCGTTGTTGATGGCCTTCTTTGTTTGGTTCTCGTACGATGTCTGGGTGGATGTGCTGCTGATGACCAGAACCAGGCAGTCGGCTATATCAGAAAAGGTAATACGCGCCTCATTTTTGGTATATTTATTATTGGCCTTGAGATACTTGTCAACGGCGTATACAAAAGCTATGTGTACAGCCCGGTCGGGAGAGCCTCCGTGCTCCAGAAAGCTGGAGTTATGGTAGTATTCCAGCAGGGTGACCTTATTGGACACGCAAAAGGAAATGTCCGCCCTGAACTTGTATTCCGGCTTGTCAGCCCGGTCCCGGCCCTTTGTTTCCAGGTGCCAGAGCACCGGGGCAGTCATGGTATTCTCACCTACCTGCTCGGTGATATAGTCCGATATACCGTTCTGATACAGGAAGGACTGCTCGGAAAAGCTGCCGTCCGGCTGTTCCAGGTACAGATCAAACCGAACACCGGCGTTGACCACTGCCTGGCGGTGCAGAACATCGGTAAAGTACTCCGGAGGGATATTGATATCGGTAAAGACCTCCAGATCAGGACGCCAGCTGACCACGGTACCGGTGCGGGCTTCCCTCTTTTCCAACGGTGTTTCCTCCAGCTCGCTGACCGCCTCACCCTTCTTGAATCGGATGGTGCGTTTGACCTGTCCGCCATAGGAAGTCACTGTCATGTATTCGGAGGCATACTGGG
>CAZQAI010000028.1:0-12273 GCA_964591305.1 uncultured Clostridium sp. | reverse complement strand
GCCTGCCACAACCAGGCTTACTTGACCAAGTACGACATGGTATCGGACGTCAAGCCCGGCGGCACCTTCCTTCTGGACTGCGCCTGGAAGCCGGAGGAGCTGGATGCACACCTGCCCTCCAAGGTCAAGCAGTACATCGCCAAGAACAAGCTGAACTTCTACATCATCGACGCCACCGACATCGCCGCCAAAAAGATCGGCAATGTCAAGGTCAAGAATACCGTGCTCCAGTCCGCCTTCTTTGCGCTGGCTCACATTCTGCCCGCCGCCGAGGCTGTGGAATACATGAAGAAGATGGCTTACAAGTCCTACATCAAGAAGGGCCAGGCCATGGTCGACCTCAACTATGCCGCTATCGATGCCGGCGCCGACGCCTTTGTCAAGGTGGATGTACCCGAGGCATGGGCTACCTGCCCTGACGACGCCCCCAAGCCTCTGGCTACCGGCACTCGTCCCGCTCTGGTCAAGTCCGTCAACGAGCTGCTGGAGCCCATCAGCTCCATGGCCGGCGACAAGCTGCCTGTATCTGCCTTCCTGGACAACCCAGACGGTACCTTCCAGCAGGGCGCTGCCGCTTATGAGAAGCGCGGCGTGGCTGTGATGGTGCCTCTGTGGCATGCCGAGAACTGCGTCCAGTGCAACACCTGCGCCTTTGTCTGTCCTCATGCCGCCATCCGTCCCGCCGCTATGACCGAGGAGGAGGCCGCTGCCGCTCCCGAGGGCACGCCCTTCACGGCAAAGCCCGTCATCAAGACCAACTACAAGTTCACCATGACCGTTTCCGCTCTGGACTGCATGGGCTGTACGCTGTGCGTCAAGGCCTGCCCTGTGTCCAAGAAGGCCCTGGACAACGCCGCCAAGACTGTGGCCGCCGAGCATCCCGAATACGACGCCAAGACGGCTGCCAAGGAAGCCGCCAAGCTGGCCGCTCCTAAGGTTGCGCTGGAAATGGTGCCTCAGGCCAAGGGTCTGCATCAGCAGGGTGCCTTCGATTACGCCGTGGCCCAGGTGTCCGAGAAGACAGAGCTGGTCAACAACACCGTCAAGGGCTCCCAGTTCAAGCAGCCTCTGCTTGAGTTCTCCGGCTCCTGCGCCGGCTGTGCCGAAACCTCTTATGCCCGTCTTGTCACGCAGCTCTTCGGTGAGAGAATGTACATCTCCAACGCCACCGGATGCTCCTCCATCTGGGGCGGTGCCGCACCCGCTACGCCTTACACCGTCAACAAGAAGACCGGCCACGGTCCCGCTTGGTGCAACTCGCTGTTCGAGGACAACGCCGAGCACGGTCTGGGTATGTATCTGGGTCAGAAGGTCATCCGCGAGAAGCTGATCGGTTATGTCAAGTCGCTTGACTATTCCGACTGTCCTGAGTGCCAGGCCAAGCTGGATGCTTACCTGAACACACTGGACGACGGCAAGGCCAATGAGGCAGCCACCAAGGAGATGGTGGCCATGCTGGAGGAATGTGTCTGCAAGGAACCCTGCGACTGCTGCGAGACCGAGAGAAAGATTCTGGCTGAGAAGGAATATCTGTCCAAGAAGTCTGTCTGGATCTTCGGCGGCGACGGCTGGGCATATGACATCGGATTCGGCGGTCTGGATCATGTCCTGGCTTCCGGTGAGGATGTGAATGTCTTTGTCTTTGACACCGAGGTGTACTCCAACACCGGCGGACAGGCATCCAAGGCCTCCAACCTGGGCCAGGTGGCGCAGTTCGCCGCCGCAGGTAAGGCCACCGGCAAGAAGAATCTGGCCGAGATCGCCATATCCTACGGGTATGTGTACGTGGCTCAGGTGGCCATGGGTGCCGATATGTCCCAGTTGCTCAAGGCTCTGACCGAGGCTGAGGCGTATCACGGACCCTCCCTCATCATCGGCTATGCGCCCTGCGAGATGCACGGCGTCAAGGGCGGCATGCAGAACTGCCAGCTGGAGATGAAGAAGGCCGTGGATGCCGGCTACTGGCAGATGTTCCGCTACAATCCGACCCTGGAGACAGGCAAGCTGACCGTGGACTCCAAGGCTCCCAGCACCGACTACATCGGATTCATCAAGTCTGAGAACCGTTACGCCCGGCTGGCACAGACCAATCCCGAGCGTGCCGAGGCCCTCTTTGAGAAAGCCAAGGAGAACGCCGCCGCACGGTACACCCGGCTTGAAAAGATGAGCGAGCTGTATAAGTGATCCGCTTCAAGGACGCTTTTTGGGGCTTCTCCCCGGGCCCCACCAGAGGAACTTCTTGAAAGAAGTTCCTCTGGACTCTTCAAGAACTTTATAAGCAATAATTCTGATTAATTGGGCAAGACAAACAACAAAGGCAACCGTTTCGGTCGCCCTCCGCCGGGGCCCTGCCCCTTAAGAATGCTTTTCCGGGGCTTCGCCCCGGGCCCCACCAGAACCCTTCTTGAAAGAAGGGTTCTGGACTCCCAAGAACTTTCAATATTCATAATTCAAGAGAGTGAGATGACTCTCCTTTCAATCCGAGGATTGCCAAAGGTGCGACCCTTGGTGTTTTTTTGTAGTTGGAAAACTACATCGTTCTATCTTATAGAAGACGGTGCCTCTTTCAACAAAGGGGATCGGCAGGGGCGGCAGCTCCTTGCCAAAATAAACCTGAGAGGCCGGGGCCCGGGGCGGCCTGAACGCCCCCAAGGCTGGGTCTTGCCAATGTCGCCCCCGTGATAAAATCGCCAAGGGCCCCGCGACCGCGTTTAAGTTATGTTGGGTGCTATGAACGCCGGGTTTTCGGAAACGTCATCACGATAAATTCAATACATAATAAATGTATTGAAAGTTCTTGGGGGTCTGGGGCTCTCCCGTTCCCCGGCTGAACTGTAACCTGTCTTCTCCCCGAATTGGCAGAAAAAAAGGAATGGGTATTGCAATTTTCGGGTATTTGTGATATAATATAGTATGAAAAATCGTAGGACAAAGAAAAAAGAGAGGGAAAGGAATCACACATGGCTTACCTTGACGAACTCAATCAGATATGGCAGATGGTAAGGGACAGCTTTCGCCCCGAGCTCTCTGATACCATCACAGACTTATTTCTCGGCGGGCTTCGTGTGACAGGCATGGAAGAGGACACGGTTGTCATCATGACAGCCGATTCGGCCATCATTGTGCGAACCGTGACGGCCAAATACAAGACCGAAATCGAGAAGCGGTTTTCGGACATATTGGGCTATGACATCACCGTCCGGCTGTGCTTTGTGCCGGAATCAAATGACCCGCTGCCTGTAAGGCCGGCCCCACAGCCAGCGGCGTCTGAGTCCCGGATCACGGATGACACCGCATCCGGCTCATCTCCGTCCCGGGAGACACCGTCCCGCCGGGAACGCGGGCCGGAGAACGCCGCCTCCGACCGGGGAGAGGGTGTTTTGACCCAAGGTGTTGCGGACGAGACTGGTTTCCATCCCGCCGCTTCCATCGGCTCCACCCAGCCTCCCTTCAATTTTGAGTACACCTTTGAAAACTTCATTGTGGGTTCCTCCAACAAGTTTGCTCATGCCGCCTGTCTGGCTGTGGCTGACCACCCCGCTCAGGCTTACAATCCCCTTTTTATTTACGGCCCTTCCGGTCTGGGAAAAACACACCTTTTGTACGCCATCACCAATGAGCTCAAGAAAAAGAATGAGCACATCAAGATCATATACATAAAGGGTGAGGATTTCACCAATCAGATGATCGAAAGCCTGTCCCGGCAGGCTATGAAGGAGTTCAGGGACAAGTACCGCTCCTGCGATGTCCTGCTCATCGACGATATTCAGTTCATTGCGGGCAAAACCTCCACCCAGGAGGAATTCTTCCACACCTTCAACGCCCTGTATGAGGACAGCAAGCAGATCATTCTGACCTCTGACCGACCGCCCAGAGAAATCAAGACGCTGGAGGACAGGCTCAAAACCCGCTTTGAGTGGGGCCTTATCGCTGACATTCAGCCGCCGGATCTGGAGCTGCGCACCGCCATCATCAAAAAGAAGGCGGATCAGGTCGATGTCTCCATTCCGGATGACGTACTTTCCTTCCTAGCCGAAAATCTGCGCTCCAACATCAGACAGATCGAGGGCGCTATCAAAAAGCTGGGGGCCAAATGCTATCTTGGAGGCAATCAGAAAATCACCATGGAGGTGGCCAGGGGCTGCATCTCCGAGCTGCTGGGTGGAGCGGAGCCGGTCAATGTGACGGTGGACAAGATATTCAATGCCGTGTACAAAAAGTACAATATCAAGCGGGAGGATATCGTCAGCACCAAACGCACCAAGGACATTGCCGCTGCCCGACATGTTACCGTGTACCTCATCCGCCATGTCACGGATATGTCTCTCCCCAATATCGGTCGCATCCTGGGCAGAGATCACTCCACCGTCCTCTCCTCCCTGGAAACCATCGATAAGAAAATGGCCCAGGACGCCGTCTTCCGCGCTGAAATGGAGGAGGCTGTCAAGGAACTAAAGGGAATGTAAGAAACGAAGGAACGCCAGGGAGCGAGGGAACGCCAGAGAAACTTCTTGAAAGAAGTTTCTCTGGACTCTTCAAGAACTTTCAAAATGTAAACCTGAATTGAATCAAGTCATGTTTTAAAGTTCTTTGGAATCCAGAACCTTTCTTTCAAGAAAGGTTCTGGCGGGGTGCGGGGCGAAGCCCTGCAATCGTTCCCTTTCCACATAGTTTCGACAGCTTTTTCACAGGGAGAAGCAAGAGGGTGCCCGATTTATCCACAGATTGTTGAAAAGGGTGTGGAAAGCGGGGCGAGGATGGCGGACTTTCCCACATCCTGTGGAAAACTCCTGTGGATAATTCGGACTCTATACACCGGACATGAAATAAATTCTCCATCTGCGACAGAATTTTTTGAATACAGGGCGATTGTGCACAATACTTTCCACACGGTCTGTGGAAAAGTGGACAAGCGGGTAAGGCTTTCAGTCTTTCCACGCCTTTCCACAGACAGGCGGTGGAAAAACCCGCCCGTTTCCCCCTCCACTGTCCACATATGTCCTGTCCAAACGCTCCACACCGACACGCCACATGACCCATGTCGCACACCTTTTCTGCTTCAACCGGATCCGGACGGACATCCGGCTTCCATTGTCCACATTTTGTCCACCCGGATTCGGCGGCTTTTTCACAGACAAACATCGGAAAATTGCTTGACTTTTCCTTATCAGACAACAAAAAACAAACTTCCCACAGTTTCCCCGCCCTCTACGGATACTGCTTCTGGATTATAAGAAAGACAGAAAGAAGGATTGTTTGTTTTATAGGGCGGACGGAGGGACAGACCGTCTGTGCCACATCTCATAAGAAAATTCAAGTCGTCATATACTGAACATACCTATCCACCGGCGTTTACGCCGCCACAAGTACGAAAGCAAGGAGATACTTACAGCATGATCATAGTATTCAACAAGGAGACAGCCTGCGCCTTAATCACGCCGCTGCAGAGCGGTGTCGCATCCAAGGTCACCGTGGCTGCCACAGATGGCATCCTGATACAAGCCAAACAGCCTGATATCTGCATCATGACAACATACGATCTGGAAAAGGGCGTCCAGCTGAAAATGGAGGCCCAGGTACTGGAGGATGGCAACGCCATTATCAACGCAACCAAATTAATCCAGACAATCCGCGCCATGGAGGATGGCGATATCACACTGACGGTAGACGACAGACTGCGCGTCACCATTTCCTGCGGCCGTTCCTCCCACACCATGTCGGCCCTGCCTGCCGATGATTTTCCCGAAATTCCAAGGCTGACCTCCTCTGCCGGCTTTGCCTTGCCGCAGCGTGTCCTGCGGGACATGATGAGCAAGTGCCTGTACGCCATGGGAGTCAACGACCAGCGCCCGGTGCTCAACGGTCTGTTCTTCTCTGCGACGGACGGGCATTTGGACATGGTATCCTGCGACTCCTTCAAAATGGCCGTCTGCGGTACCGATGTGGCCACAAGAAGCCTGTCTGAGCAAGGAGTAGAACTGGATTTTCGCTTCATTTTGCCCAACAAATCGGTTGTGGAACTGTTCAAGCTGCTTGACGACAAGAGCGAGGATGCTGAGGTCACGATCTACATATCCAGAAAGAATATCATTTTCTACCTCAACAGCCTGATCTTTTTCTCCAAGCTGATTGAAGGGGAGTATGTGGATTACAACCGCATCATCATCCGCGACCATTCCATTGTTGTCTATGCCGACCGGGAAAGACTGCTGGGTGCCCTGGAGCGGGCAGCCTTGATCACGGAGGAAAAGGTGGCGGGCAGCGTTCGTTCCCATGTCAAGCTGGACATTGAGGGCGACACCGTCAAGATTTCCGCCGTCTCCGGGGCCGGCAGTTCCTATGATGAGCTGATCGTGGGACATGAGGGACAGGACCTGTCCATTGCCTTCAACAACCGCTACCTGATGGACAGCCTGCGGGCCTGCCGCGCAGAAATGGTGAAGATTTCCATGTCCTCCCCTTTGACCAGCATCAACATTGAGCCTGCCCCCTCCGAGACCGCCGGGGAGGACAAGGCCGGGGAGAGTGAGCTGTTCTTCCTGCTGCCTGTCCGCATGAAGGGCTGACCGATCCTATGGTCTGCAACCGTATCACGATAGAGAATTTTCGCAACATCAGAGAGGCGGAGGTGGAGTTTTCTCCGGGTGTGACGCTGCTTTATGGGGACAACGCCCAAGGAAAGACCAACCTGCTGGAGGCTGTGTACTTCACCGCTCTGGGGAAGAGCTTCCGGCCTGCAAAGGACGCGGAGCTGATCCGCTTCGGGGCCGAGGGCTGCCGGGTGATCAACAGCTTTTCCGACTCGCTGCGTGCTCAGACCGTCTCTTTTTGTCTGACGGGCAGCGGGCGACGGCAGGTGGAGCACAACGGCGTCCGCGTGAGACGCATGTCGGAGATGGTGGGGGCATTCCGGGTGGTGCTGTTCTGCCCTGAGCACCTCTCCCTGATCCAGGGCGGCCCCGACATGAGGAGGAGCTTTCTCAATCTGGCTCTCTCCCAGCTCAGGCCTGTCTATTTGCGGTCGCTGCAGCGTTACAATCGCATCCTCAAGGAGAGGAACAGTCTGCTCAAGCGTGCGCCGGAAGATATGGCTGCCTTCCGGGCTACTGAGCCCATGTGGTCAGCCCAGTTGGCCCGGGAGGCCGCTGTCATTGCCGCTCACAGAGGCAGGTACATTGCCCGACTCAATGATCTGGTACAGGCCTGCTTTGCCGACATGACGGGAGAGCGGGAGGTGCCGGTGCTGACATACGTCAATTCCATTGGGGCCGTGGGGGACAGGCTGAACGACTTGCAGGCGGTGGAGACGGCTTATCTTGAGCTTCTGAGCACCCGCCACGAGCGCGAGATTGGCGCAGGAGCCACTTTGTGGGGCATTCACAAGGACGATATCCTGGTGACGCTGGACGGCCGCCCGGCCCGTCAGTTCGCCTCTCAGGGGCAGCAGCGTTCCCTGGCGCTGGCTATGAAGCTGGCCGAAGGAAGCCTGTCGGCCCTGGAGGTGTCGGGGGACGCAGAGGGGGGAGACACACCGGTCTTTCTTTTTGACGATGTGCTCTCCGAGCTGGACAGCCACCGCCGGGCTTACCTGATGGGCGAGCTCACCGGCCGGCAGGTGATCATGACCTCCTGTGACCCTGCGGCGGCGGGACAGGTCAGGCGCATCCGGGTGAGCGGCGGCGCGTATCGGACGGAGGAGTAAAGTGCCGTCTGAGAACATTAAGCGAGGATGATTGCATCATGTATCTTCACATTGGAAATCAGAAGAATATCAGAGAGAAGGACATCATCGGCATTTTCGACGCCGATAAAACCACCACCTCCTGGATCACCCGGCGTTACCTGTCTGAGGCCCAGCGCCGGGATCTGGTCAAGGCGGCCAATCAGGAAATTCCTAAGTCCTTTGTCCTGTACCGTGACCTCAATGACGGCCACTGTAAGGTCTATTTTTCTCAGCTTTCCACATCAGCCCTCGTCGGCCGTGTCGGAGAATCATATTTAGGAATCCGCCTTAAAAACGCCAAAGGAACTTCTTGAAAGAAGTTCCTCTGGACTCTTCTTTAAGAACTTTATAAAAGATGAAATATTGGGGCTTTGCCCCAAACCCCACCAGAGAAACTTCTTTCAAGAAGTTTCTCTGGACTCTTCAAGAACTTTCAAAATGTAAACCTGAATTGAATCAAGTCATGTTTTAAAGTTCTTTGGAATCCAGAACCTTTCTTTCAAGAAAGGTTCTGGCGGGGTCTGGGGCAGAGTCCCAGAAAAAAACATTCGTAACACTACACTCGAAAGGACACCTATAAAAATGGCAGACCAACAAACAAATCTGACCGACCGGCAAGAGGAGCCGGTGTATGATGAGAACCAAATCCAGGTACTGGAGGGTCTGGAGGCTGTACGCAAGCGGCCGGGCATGTACATCGGAACCACCTCTGTCCGGGGACTGCACCATCTGGTATATGAGATTGTCGACAACTCCATAGACGAAGCTTTGGCGGGGCACTGTGACCGGATCGACGTGACGGTCAACCCGGACGACAGCGTGACCGTCACAGACAACGGCCGCGGCATTCCGGCGGGCATACATCCGAAGGAAGGCATTCCTACCCCGGAGGTGGTGTACACCATCCTGCATGCGGGAGGAAAATTCGGCGGCGGGGGATACAAGATCGCAGGGGGTCTGCACGGTGTGGGCGCCTCAGTGGTCAACGCACTGTCGGAGTGGCTGGAGCTGGAGGACACGGTGGACGGTGTTCGCTATACGGAAAGGTTTGAGCGGGGGCATGTGGCCCGTCCCTTCCGGTGCGAGGGGCCGTCGGAGCCGGAGCGCACCCACGGCGTCAGGGTCACCTTCAAGCCGGATCCCACTGTCTTTGAGGAGACGGTTTTTGACTACAAAACACTGCTCAACCGCATGAGGGAGCAGGCCTTCCTCAACGGCGGGGTGAGGATTGTGCTGACCGATCTGCGGCCTGCCTCCACGGTGGGCGAGGACGGACAGCTTGGCAAGCCACTTGTCAGCGACCTGTGGTATGAGGGCGGCATCCGCCACTTTGTGGAGTATCTGACCGAGTATCAGAAGCACGCCAACCCTTGCCACGATCAGGTGATATACATGCGAGGAGAAAAGGGCTCCAGCGTGGCGGAAATCGCGCTGCAGTACAACGACAGCTATGATGAGCTGGTCATGACTTTCGCCAATAACATGAACACCATCGAGGGCGGCACCCACGAGACCGGCTTCCGCTCCGGCCTGACACGGGCCATCAACGACTACGGACGCAAGTCAGGCGTTCTCAAGGACAGCGAAAAAAACCTCAGCGGCGAGGATGTGCGGGAAGGGCTGTGCGCCGTCATATCCGTCAAGCTGGAAAATGCTCAGTTTGAAAGCCAGACCAAGGCAAAGCTGGGCAACTCAGACATCCGCACGCTGGTGGAGAGCACCGTCACCAGCAAGCTGGCGGAATTTTTTGAGGAAAACCCCGCCGTCGGCAAGGTGATACTGGAGAAGGCGCTGGCCGCCGCCAGAACCCGGGAGGCTGTACGAAAGGCCCGGGAGGCCACTCGACGGGGCGCGTTGAGCGAGGGCTCCTCCCTGCCGGGCAAGCTGAAGGACTGTCAGGAGAAAAGCCCCGAGTTGACCGAGCTGTACTTAGTGGAGGGAGACTCCGCAGGCGGTTCAGCCATTCAGGCCCGCAAATCCCGATTCCAGGCTGTCCTGCCCTTGCGCGGTAAGGTGCTGAATGTGGAAAAAACCAGGTTGGACAAAGTGTATTCCAATCTGTCCCTGATCCCCATCATACAGGCCCTGGGCTGTGGCATCGGCGAGGAATTCGACATCAACAAGCTGCGTTACGGGAAAATCATTATCATGGCCGATGCCGATGTAGACGGTTCCCATATCCGCATCCTGATTCTCACCTTCCTGTTCCGGCACATGAGGAAGCTGATCGACGAGGGGCATGTGTACTTTGCTCAGCCGCCTCTGTACCGCATTTACCGCAAGAACAACAAGGGCAACAACGATCGCTACGCCTTCTCCGATGCGGAGCGGGATCGTATCATTGCCGAGATGGGCGGCAACAATGTGGAGGCCGATCGGTACAAGGGTCTTGGTGAGATGGATCCCGATGAGCTGTGGTACACCACCATGGATCCTGCCTACCGCACCCTTCTGCGGGTCACCATCGAGGACGCCATGGCCTGCGATGAAATGTTCTCGCTGCTCATGGGCGACAAGGTGGAGCCCAGGCGGATCTTTATTGAGGAAAACGCGCGGTTTGCCGAAAATCTGGACATCTGATGCGGCTTGTCATAGGCAGGGTACGCCGACATGCAGGTTTTCCACAGGTTGAATCCACAGACTGTGGAAAAGGTGGGATAAGTCTTTGAAAAGAAAAAAATTATACTGTCGGACATAGAAAAATGGCAGAACGACATGTGGTGTCGTTCTGTGTACGCCCATATGGCGGGGGACAAGGACAAGCCATGTCGTTCGCTTTGACGGGAGGTTTTCCACAGGGTGTTGAAAAGTATGTGGAAATCAGCAAACGACAAAAATAATGAATGTCTGACAATAAAAATGTGTCAACGACAAGTTTCCGCGGGGGCTGTGGAAAATCAGTTGAAAAACAGGGATGCAGAATAAACTGCGGGAGGGGGCCTGTGTGAAGAGTAAAGTATTCGTAACCTGTCTGGCCATTGCGCTGGCCATTGTCCTCTTTACCGGCACCTTTGCGGTGATGGGATGGGGCAGTCTGCTCCGGCAGGTGGGCGGCGCCCTTCTCTACCCTTTTCAGTGGCTGGCCCACGAGGTGGGGGAAGCGGTAGCGGGATTCAGGCAGTATACCGCCGATGTCAAGGAACTGTCCGGACGGGTTGAAGCGTTGGAGGCTGAAAACGAGAGTCTGCGGGCGCAGATACAGGATGCCGAGATACTCCGGGAAGAATATGGCTGGCTGTATGGGTACCTGTCCATGAAGCAGGAGCACACGGACTATTCCTTGTGTGCTGCCTATGTGACGGCCGCCGTATATGCCGGCGAGTATGCCGTGGAGCTTACGCTGAACAAGGGAAGCACCTCCGGACTTGAGCAGGGAATGCCGGTGGTCACGACCCGGGGGTTGGTAGGAATGGTCACCGAGGTGGGGCTGACCTACTGCCGGGTCAGAACCATACTGGACACCGCCTCCTCGGTAGGGGCTGTGGCCGTCCGCACCGGGGAAAGAGGCCTTTGTGAGGGAAGCTTTGATGGGCTGCGGAGCGGCCAGACTGTTCTGCGTTATCTGCCTGCGGAGGCTGATGTATCCGTGGGGGACAATGTGCTCACCTCTGGGACAGGCAGTGTCTACCCGTACGGCATCCCGGTGGGAGAGATCAGCGGGGTCAGTGCCAACGGATTCAACCGCACCACCGAGGCAACGGTGACGCCTTATGTGGATTTTTCCAACCTGACGCAGGTCATGGTACTCACCGGCTATGACCGCTACGCCGAGGGCTATGGCCCAGAGACAGAGGCGCCATGAGCATAAAGAGGAATAACCGCCCCCGGGGGCCTACCCGGCTTGCGGCCCGGTTTACCGTGCGGCGGTTGGTATGGGGGGGCGCGGTGCTGTGCACGGCCGCTCTTCTGGCAGCACTGGAATCCACCCTCCTGTCGCGGGTGCCCGTTCCCTTTCTTCCTCCCGGCACGCCCTCCCTTGGCTTGGCCTTTGCCCTGGCTGTTGGGTATCTGTCCGACAGAGAGAGTGGAGGGATCGCGGGACTTGTGGCCGGGTTTATGTGCGATGTCGCCGCCGCCGGAGCGGATGAAGTCATGCTTCGTCCCTTGATATACTTCCTGTGCGGATATATGTGCGGCTTTCTGTCCGAGAGGTGGCTGGGACACAATCTCCCTTCCTACCTGGTGTTTGTTACCCTCGGTAGTCTGTGCGAGCTGTCCGGCATGGCTCTCCTCGCCGCTGCCCGTGCCCACACCCTCCCCCCCGCCGCCTATGTCCTGTCCCTCCTTGTGCCTGATATCCTCCTGACCGTCGTGTTCTCTGTCCCCCTTTACTTTGCTGTCCGTGCAGCACTGAAGAAACGATGAAGGAACGAAGGAACGCCAGAACCTTTCTTGAAAGAAAGGTTCTGGACTCCAAAGAACTTTCTGGCAAAAATTTGATTATCAGGGCAAGCCGCGAGGTATTTGGGACAGCTAAGAAAAAGAACGCCAGAATCTTTCTTGAAAGAAAGGTTCTGGACTCCAAAGAACTTTCTGGCAAAAATTTGATT
>CAZQAI010000027.1:0-12286 GCA_964591305.1 uncultured Clostridium sp. | reverse complement strand
ATGGCCCCATCGGCGGCGTGTTCATGGGCCTTGTCGACGGCGAACTGGTGGTCAACCCCACCGAGGCACAGCGTAAGCTCAGCGATCTGGATCTGACTGTGGCCGCCTCCATGAACAAGGTGGTCATGATCGAGGCCGGCGCCCGCGAAGTGGATGATGATACCATGTATCAGGCGATCATGGTAGCCCATGAGGAGATCAAGAGCCTCCTGGGCTTTATCAACGGTATCATAGCCGAAATCGGCAAGCCCAAGTTCTCCTATCCTTCCGGCGAGCTGGATCATGACATGTTCGACAAGATCTTTGCCTTCTGCGAGCAGGATGTCATGGCCGCCCTTGACACCGACGACAAAACTGTACGGGATGCCCGCATGGTTCCTGTCAAGGACGCCATTCTGGAGAAGTTCGGCGAGGAATACCCTGACCTCCCCACCCAGATGGAAGAGCTGGTCTACAAGATTCAAAAGAAGATCGTCCGCCGCTGGCTGCTGGTGGACAAGAAGCGTGTGGACGGCCGTTCCATGAACCAGATCCGTCCCCTGGCTGCCGAGGTTGGGGTTCTGCCCCGTGTGCACGGCTCCGGACTCTTTACCCGCGGACAGACACAAGTGCTGACGGCCGCCACCCTCGGTACTCTGTCCGAGGCCCAGATGCTGGACGGCATCGACAATGAAACCTCCAAGCGTTATATGCATCACTACAATATGCCCGGCTTTTCTACCGGCGAGGCCAAGGCAGTCCGTTCCCCCGGACGGCGGGAAATCGGACACGGCGCATTGGCTGAGCGCTCTCTGATCCCCGTCCTTCCCTCCGAGGAAGAGTTCCCCTACGCCATCCGTCTGGTGTCCGATGTGGTCTCCTCAAACGGTTCCACTTCACAAGGCTCCGTCTGCGGCTCCACCCTGGCTCTCATGGACGCCGGTGTCCCTATCAAGGCACCTGTGGCCGGCATCTCCTGCGGACTGATTACCGCTGAGGACGGCTCTTGGGACACCATGATCGATATTCAAGGCCTGGAAGACTTCTACGGCGATATGGACTTCAAGGTAGCCGGTACCCACAAGGGTATCACTTCCATCCAGATGGACCTGAAGATCGACGGTCTCACCCCCGAGATCATCAAGCAGGCCCTGGCGCAGACCCATGCCGGCCGTGACTATATCATTGATAACGTGATCCTCAAGGCCATTGCTCAGCCCCGTGCCGAGGTTTCCAAGTACGCCCCCAAGATGACCACCATGAAGATCGCCCCTGACAAGATCCGTGATGTCATCGGCAAGGGCGGCGCTGTCATTCAGAAGATTGTGGCCGACACCGGTGCCAAGATCGACATTGACGAGGACGGCACCATTCACATTGCCGCCATCAATGAGGCTCAAGCTGAAGCTGCACGTTCCGCTATCTCCGTCATTGTCTTTGAGCCGGAGGTGGGCGAGATCTACACCGGCAAAGTCACAGGCATCAAGGAGTTTGGCTGCTTTGTAGAGTATGCGCCCGGCAAGGAAGGAATGGTTCACATTTCCAAGATCACCAGCCATCGCCTGGAGCGGGTGAAAGACGCCGGCATCGAAGTCGGCTCGGTGGTTAAGGTCAAGTATCTTGGCTTGGACAAGAAGGGCCGCATGGACTTCTCTATCAAGGATGCTCAGTAAGCAGTCTCCCGTCCCGCGGGGCGGAAGCAAGACGGCAGTTGCCGACCAGGCAACGCGATTGGTGCACAGACAAGCGGTGGGCAAACGAATGCAGATGGCCGATTGATCACAATCAAGCGTGCCAGCTGCTGTCTGCCGCAACCGGTACGGCAGACAACCCATATCACACAGGAGAACCTCTAAGAATATACTGAATCGGGAGGTAGGATACCATGGCAAATTCCAGTCAGAATCGGTACGACAAATATGATGACGATAGCTACAGCGACAGCTACAGCTCTGACAGCGTGGAGACCCAGGAGCGTGATGACCAATACAATGAAGACAGTACATATGATGCGCCTCATGGCACCGGGGCTCTGGAACAAATAGACAACAGTGAACGCACCTGTGAACGCCGCGATGAGCGGAAGAAAATACAGGAACTGACATTCACCATACTCGCCGGCCTGGCCATTCTGGCCGTTGTTCTGGTCATCATGCTGATCATCGGGACAGCGGCCAACAGGCCTGACACCCCCGAGGATGAATCGGGAACCATCGCTAAAGATAAGATTTCCTGGGGAAGCGTCACGGTTTCGGCTGATGACGTGAAGCGTGGTTCCCTGGTGCTGTCCAATGATACCCACAGCTACTCCATAACCGATGATGACAGTTCTCTGGCCAAAATCTATGACTTCAGAGCCAGCCGCCACAGCGACAAAATGCCGTATCAGCTTTCCGGTTTGTCGCAGTACATGAATGGGGAGGCCTTGGCCGCACTGGACAGCTTTCTGACCGACTGTGCTGCCGCTACTGGCAACTCCGATGTCCTGTTGCGTACAGCCTATCTGACAGCCGCAGAAATGAGCAAGGTATCACTTAAGGAACATGCCCTGGACTACACAACAGGGTACGGATGTGACCTGCGCCTGTCCGGGAACAATGTCACGCAATCTCTGACGACCAATGAGGCTGTCAACTCCTGGCTGACAGCCAATGCCGCCAAGTATGGCTTCGTGGTTCGCTACCCGTCCGACAAGGCAGAAGTGACCGGCGTGGTGGAGTACACCAACTACTTCCGTTATGTCGGTGTGCCCCATGCCACCTATATGAGCGCCAACGGCCTGTGCCTGGAGGAGTATCTGCAGCAACTCAAGCAGTATACAAGTAAGGATCGCCTGACCGTGACCGGAACCGATGGCAGAGTTTACGAAATATATTACTGCGCTGTCTCCGGCAATACCTCGGTTAGTTGCCCCACCAACTATGCCTACACCATCACGGGCACCAATGATGGGGGTGTAGTGGTAACCATCGACCGCTCAGCTGCTCTGGATAATACTTCCAGTTCTTCGGCCGACACAACTCCCTCCCCTTCGGAATCTTCCACTGACACAACGTCCGACACGACCGCTGCAGGTAGTTGATCCAGCCTCATCTTTCGTATGCATAGGCAGGTATAGCCCGAGGCTGCCCCATGCATTCGCCATATCAGAAAGGATAATAAGGATAATATTGATATGAAAAAACTTTGTACTGTTCTCGTTGCTGCTCTCCTGTCTCTTTCCGTTCTGACCGCTGTATCCTGTGAACGGACCCCCGGCACATCCGGTGTCGAGTCCCGGGTAGAGGTGGTCACAGATGCCAACGGCGAAGTTGTGACCGATGCCAACGGCAACCCCGAAACAGTGGTGGTTGTCGAAACCACGGTCGCCGAAACCACGCCCGCCTCATCCAGCTCACAAAGCAGCACACCCGGCACGGTTCCCGACGCGGTTATCCAGTTGACCTTCAACGGAGCTGAACTCAACGGAGCCCCGGCAGGAACGGTGGAGGTATACACCAATGCCGACAAAACACTGAGTGCCTTTGTCATCGTCAAACCAGGCACCTATGAGCTGTCCGGCGACCTGAGCAATGGGCAGGTTCGGGTACAGATACCCGAGACTGACCGCATCACACTGATTCTTAACAATTTCACCGCATCCTGCTCCAACAGCGCTCCGCTGTACATTGTCAGCGCTGACGAATGCGACATCGAGCTGGCTGCCGGGTCGGTGAACCGTCTCACTGACGGTTCGTCCTATAAATTTGATAATCCGGCAGATGACAAGCCGAACGCCTGCCTGTATGCAGCAGCAGACCTGGACATTAAGGGAAGCGGCTCCCTGATTGTCAACAGCAGCTACAATAACGGCATCGGATGCAAAAAAGACCTTAAGATCAAGAACGGTACCATCACGGTGTCCGCTCCCAACAATATCATCAAGGGCAACAACAGCGTGACCGTCAGTGGCGGCCATATCACCTGCTCCGGCGGGGAGGATGGCATCAAGACCGACAGTGAGAAGGAAGGGAAAGGCTTTATCCTGATCTCGGAGGATGCCGAGGTAAGCATCACCTGTCTTGACGATGCCCTTCAAGCCACCCAGAGCGTTACCGTAGAGGCCACCGCCAAAGTGACCGTCACCGCCGGTGGGGACACCGTCAACTGCCCCGGGGTCATCAATGTGGCCGAGGGTGCTCTGACAACCAAGTAACAGATCGGATATTCTCTTCAGCCCCTGCACAGTCGTGTGGGGGCTTTTATCATTCGTTACAGTTCAGCCGGGGAACGGAGGAGCGCCCGGGGGGCTTCTTGTCGGACATGATCTACGAAGTTGGAAATGATGTATACGCAGAAGTATCATTCGAAGAAGATCCTCGGTTTATGCCCATAATAGTTATATATAATGATGAGTTATATGTCGAATATTTTGTGTCTGCGAGATATACTGCCCCAACAGGGATAGAAATGGTGAGTTTTATCAACACGATCCTGATTCCTGTGCGATTAATCAGCCATACTCAAAACTCAAAATGAAAAGAAGGCCCGTTATGTCAAACTATGCACAAAAAGATACTCATTTGTAGCGGTCTTATCCTGCTGCTGTTTTTGACTGTCACGTTATGTGCTTGCGGAACTCCGGAGAGGTACCATGTTGTGCAGGACAGCGATGTCCCACAGAATGTCATAGAGCAGGGATATCCGCCAGTACAATCGAGTTTTGTAATGAACCCTGCCCTGCCACAATCCGGGAGGAGAACAAGCAACGGATCGAGGAATCCGGCTTCAAGGATTGTGCCGCCTTCATCGGGAAAAAGGTCAGCTCTGTCAGTAAGCTGGACAACGAGAACCAGTCTGTTGCCTATACCGAAACGGTCGTGAAAGTCACCCGGGTCGTTCCCGGCTTGTCTGATACTTGGAAGTCATACACCCCCGGACAGCAGATCACGATTCTGGAGCCGTATGCCATTTCCGAAAAAGGCGATGCTGTGTTCACGCATCTTGATCTGAAAAACAATCCCGGCAAGTGCCCGGTAGAATGATTTGCTTCATGAGAGATCGTGGATTCCGAGTCGGAATACCTGTTCCTGATATACAACTTCATGGGCTCCCTATACCCGGATGATACGCTGATCTGCGCCGGTTCGGATGAGGTTCTCATCAACAAGGACAACATGGATCAGGTGTTTGTGGCCGATATGATCATGAAGGTCAGCCCGCAGCGCCTGGCAGAGTTGGAAAACGATCCGACGGTGACAAACACCGAGCTCCGCAGCAGCGGCAGTATAGAAACGTGTGTTCAGTACATGTATTACGACATCATGAGGCTTGTCAACGGCCAATCCGCCGAGTAAGCTCTTCCCTACCAAACATTCAAATTCGGGCTGGTTCATTCGCTCGAACCAGCTTTTTAATTCTTTTTAAGGTCTGCGTCGGGTGCGATTTCCTTAAGCGATGCAACGCGCAAAACCCATATTTCCCCTTGCGTATTCGTCTGTCATATGTGTTATACTAACCGCAGACAGACTGCTACGGCAGTCAGACGGGGGTAGGATATGAACAGCAATCTCGGAAAAGAATACAAAGAAAATGTCCGCATGATGGATGACATCCTGCGGGTGAATGAGAATTTTGATGTCATACGGAAGGATCTGCAGATCGGCTCTGACCGCATGAGTCTGTACTATATAGACGGCTTTGTGAAAGACGGTGTTATGGAGAAGCTCATGATCTTCTTCCTGTCACTTAAGGAGCTGGTTCCTCCCGAGGAGGCAGGGATGTCCCCCTTACCGGCTCAGCGGTTTGTTGACAAGGCACTGCCCTATGTCGAGGGAGAAATCACGCGATCGGTGGAAACCATGGTACGCATGGTGCTCTCCGGCGCCACGCTCATTCTGGGGGAGGGCTTTGAAGACTGGGGAATCCTGGTAGATGCCCGCACCTATCCGGCCCGGGAAACCGGGGAACCTGAAGGCGACAAGGTCATGCGGGGGGCGCGGGACGGCTTTGTGGAGACGCTGGTCTTCAACACCGCCCTCATCCGCCGGCGTATCCGGGATCCCCATCTGACCATGTCCTACCAGACGGTGGGTAAAAGCTCCGGCACCGATGTGGTGCTGTGCTACATGTCCGATCGGGCGGACATGGCTTATGTGGAAAAGCTCAAGAACCGGATGTCCTCCCTGGACACCGACGCTCTGTCTATGGGGCACGAATCCCTGGCCGAGTCGCTGATCAAGTCCCGGTGGTACAATCCCTTTCCCAAGATCCGATACACCGAGCGGCCGGATGCGGCGGCGGCCCAGCTGCTGGAGGGGAGTGTGCTGATTCTGTGCGACAACTCGCCTGAGGCTATGATTCTGCCTACGTCCATCTTTGATTTCATGCAGGAGACCAATGATTTCTATTTTCCGCCGCTGACAGGCACCTATATCCGGGTGCTGCGGCAGCTGATTTTCTGGCTGACCCTATTTCTGACGCCCACCTGGTACCTGCTCCTTATGAATCCGGAGGTGATTCCCGGATGGCTCTCCTTCATTATTCCCACAGAGACCGGGCGTATCCCCATCATTGCGCAACTGTTTTTGGTGGAATTCATCATTGACGGCCTACGTATGGCGTCCCTCAACACGCCTAACATGCTGTCCAACTCGTTATCGGTTGTGGGTGGCCTTATTTTGGGGGATTTTGCCGTGAACATCGGCTGGCTGATCCCAGAAGTCATCCTGTATATGGCCTTTGTCGCCATCGCCAACTTTACTCAGCGGAGTTATGAGCTGGGGTATGCCTTTAAATTCTTGCGGATGGGATTGCTGGCGTTGACCGCCTTGTTCAATATCTGGGGATTCCTTGTAGGTATCCTGCTCATTGCTGTACTGCTCCTCACCAATGCGACGGTCAACGGAACCCGCAGCTACCTCTACCCGCTCATTCCCTTCAACGGCCGCGCTCTTCGTTCCCTCTTTGTCCGGGTACGCAAGGATCGCGGACAGCGGAAGGCCGGGAAAACCACCGGCTCCGGGGCGTAAATGCGTCAGCTTACCTCCCGCCCATCCCAGGAGAACAGGGGACGAAGAACGCCTGGGGGCTTCCCCCAAGAAGCCCCCAGACCCGCAAGAACTTTCAAAATTGCAATTACTGATTAATTTTTGTATAGTAATCGTTGGTTAATTTTCGTGAGCTCGTCCCGCAATCTTCCTAGCCTTCTCAAACAGCTCCCGCTCCTGTGGCTCCCGCGCCTGACGCCAGGCCTGTGTGCCCCGCACCTCGGCGGGTGTTTCATCGGGGACGCCGGTTTCCAGGGACACCGTCCCATCAAAGTCTATCTCAAAGAGGGCCTGAGAGAAATCATCCCAGTCAATGACACCTGTATAAGGCATCCAGTGCAGGTCGGCTCGCCCATTGTTGTCATGGATATGCAGGGTGGTCAGGTACTCCTTACCGATAAGGCGGACAGCCTGGGCCGGAGAGTCCCCGAAGACGGCACAGTGCCCGGTGTCAAGACAGATGCGGAGGTAGGGACTGTTCAGCGTTTTGACAAAGGTCAGTACTGCCTCAGGCCGGGATATGGACAGGGCTGTCATAGGCATATTTTCCAGATTGATGACCACGTCACATGACCGGCCCACCTCTACCAGGCGGCCCATGAATTCATAATTCATCTCCCACAGGCGTTCCGGCTCGGGATCTCGGTCGTCGCCAAAAGGCATAATGGGATGGATGACAAAATTCCGACAGCCCAGCATCGCCGTTCCTCGGATGGAACGAGCCATCTTGTCGAACCGCTCAGCCCGCTGTTCCTCGGTAAAGTCCTGCGGCGGCCACCGCCATGGCCCATGGGTCTGGCTGATCTCTATACCGGCGCGTCGGATCTTCTCCGCCTGTTCGCATAAGGTAGCTTCAAATTCCGTCTCACTCATCCGAAACAGATCGGTTTCAGTGTGTACAAAGGCCTGATAGTCCAGGCACTCATAGCCATGCGCCCTCATGCGGGCCAACCCTTCATCAAAGCCATATCGGCCAAGGTAGGCGGCTTGCTCGATCCCAATCTTCATCATATGATGTCTCCCTTTTATATAGGATTTTAGGCGAATGTAAAAGTATCTTTTCCGGAGGAACTTCCTGAAGGAAGGTCCCCCAGGCTCCCGTCAAGGATATGAAATTCATATCTTGAGGTCGAAGGGTGGGTGATTTATAGTTTTCCTACCCGTTCGCCGCCCATGTGGGGCCCCGGCCTCATACTGCATTCAGAATCATGTCTTCATTCAGCTGTTATGCGATCCGATCCCACGCTTCCGTTGAAAAGCAGAGAGCATCCCTGCACACAGCAGAAGGATGAACGCCAACAAGCCCGCAGAGGAGAATGCCGTAACCGATGAGCAGCCACCTGACGCTGTTCCTGTCTGGCCTTCCGTCTGGTGTTCTGTCTCAATCTGCGGATTGTCGTCCGTGCCCACACTTCCGTCAACTTCCGTCGACTGAACGGAAGTATCAGGCGGTGTCGATTCAACCACACTCGATTCAGGTTCAATCGTCTCGGTTTGATTTGACTCAGTCTCAACGGAAGTATCAGGCGGTGTCGATTCAACCACACCCGATTCAGGTTCAATCGTCTCGGTTTGATTTGACTCAGTCTCATCTGTTTTTGTCGTTTTGATCAGCAGGTTCAGCTCGTAAACGGTCGCATTGTGATCAGAGGCAAACAGATTTTCTTCTTCCGCACCGTAATGTCCCACATCCATGGTTACACTGTCCACAAACACATCTGCTTTGGACAGAATGCACAGGTCAATGGGAGAACGACTCTGCAACGCGTCATTCACACCCCACTTGTTAGAGGACCCATAAACCGTCATTCTATCCGGTGATACAGTGCGGTACCGTGCATCCGCGTATTCACCGGAGGCCAGCAGCGCTTTATATGGCTCGGAACTGTCATTGGCGTTCCAGTCACCCGACATGAGCACAGGGAGTCCACGGGACAGCTCAGTCGCCTTTTGGGCAATCAGCTGAGCCGAATAAAGACGGGCCTGTGCTACCTTGGCATCGATATGCTGACAAAGCACAAAGAACTGTGCGCCGGTTTGCTTGTCCTCCAGGATAACCCAATTTATACAGCGGTTGAAATCGCCCACTGTGCCATCCGACCAGGTACAACTGGGGCTCCCGGTCTTATCGGCACACCAAAAATGCCCTGCATCCACCAGCGTATATTGATCCCGCTTCCAAAGAATCAGGTTGTACAGATCCCATATATTGTCAAGCTGCTTTCCGCTGTACTCCATGCCCTGGCTGGAGAAGCCGTACGCATCGTATACACCTTGCTCTCCGGTGTAAGCATTCTGAAGGAATGGAATCCATAAGTGGTTGACCTCACATAGCAGCATCACATCGGGATCATGCCGGTCGATCACCTTGCATACCTCCTCAGCTCGCTCAGATGTAATGATCCCCTCACCTTGCTCATCAGTAGCACAGATATTATACTCCATCAGGGTCACATGAAGGGTATCGGTACCCTCTGCTGCTATCAGTCCGGAGGCATCCGGCACAATCTGATTCTCATACAGTATGCCTGGGGTGGGCTTGCTCACATTGAACGCTTCAGAAGCCAACGGATGATCCTGTACCTGACCTGTATACATCAGGTTCAACGCATACCCGTTGCGATTCCAATAGGAAGCATCATAGGTCGCTTCGCACATGACCGTTCCTTCTGCGTTGCGGAGTGAAAGTACGGCATTCTTGCTTGCATTGTCCAGATTGAAACGTCCCTTGATACGAGTGTCGGAGCCACTTTCCACACGTGGAAGTATGTAGAAATTCTTTAATGGCAATGCATCACCGCAATCATACAGATCGCAGAAGAAAGCATGTAGTGCGGCAAATTCCTCCGCCGTCGCGTACCCATATCCGGCCGTCGTGACCTGCGTATCCACAATCGCCAGCACAGCCGTTTCTCCGGCTCCCAATGAATAAGCACCCTCCGGCAGATTCTGAAATACAGGACAGGTAGAGAAGGTTCCGTCGTAGCCTTCCTTTGAATATGCGGCTGTCCAGTCCTTCAGATCGACGTCCTTCTCAGATCGATTGCATATCTCAAAAAACTCCAGCACATCAGCACTGGTTGCAAGACCGACATTGTTTTCACGGAAAGTGGGATTGAAGCACACCTCGGTCATGACAACGTCTCCGAGAACATTGGTTGACGCCGCAGGTTCTGCTGCCGTACCCGTTGCAGGCGGAAATACGCCTATGACAGCCAAAGCGGCTATTAAAATGACAGAAAATTTTCTTTTCATACCAGATGACACCAGCCTTTCTACATATGTATGTTACTATTGTACCACGGCGAGCTCCGATTGTCAAGTGAATTAAGGCAAAATGTCAGTGCAAATAATTAAGGCAAGATGTCAGTGCAAAAGCATTTACTTGTTACAGTTCAGCCACCCTCTATAGTACGCTCTCTTTTCCACTGTAGAGTGGAGCGAGGGGCCCCGCGACTGCGTTTAGGTTATGTTGGGTGCCATGAACGCCGGTTTTCCGGAAAAGTCATCACGATAAATTCAATACATAATAAATGTATTGAAAGTTCTTGGGGGTCTGTGCGTTCCCCCGTTCCCCGGCCGAACTGTAACGCGGTGCCTTAACAATCTTTATAATTTTTCAACAATCTATTGACTTATTCACTCATCCGGGATATAATATATGTAGAGAATCACGGTATGGGGGTGGAACCTTTGGAAAAGATCAGAATCGGTGAAAAGATCCGTCTGTTACGCAAAAAGAACGATGTAACGCAGGATCAGTTGGCATCCCACCTCGGCGTAACGCCTCAAGCGGTATCTCGATGGGAATCCGGCGTATGCTACCCTGACATGAGCTCCCTACCTGCCATCGCCGATTACTTCAGCGTCAGTATGGATGAGCTGCTCTGCTATTCAAACAGTCAGAAAGAAAAAAAGGTCAGGGACTACTTGACGGAGGCGGAAGCGCTTCTGAATCGGGATCGGGTGGTGGAGGCACTGGAGCTTTTACGTACAGCGATGGCTGAGATACCGTCCAGTTGTCCGCTTCGTCTGGAAGCCGCCCAAGTGTTATCGCTGTATGCCCGAATAGCCTCTGAAAAGCTGGAACAAAGTCTATACGGGAAGGAGACCGGAGGATTACACAGTGAGCCGCCTGGCAAAGATCATGACACCGCAGCCGGGAAGGAATCGAGCCAGCGAGCCATCGCGGCCCGTGCCGCTATCCAGGCGGCTTTGGGAGAAGCAGTCTCATTATGCCACCATATTCTGGAGGACAGCACAGATGACAGATTGCGGGATGAGACTAAAAAAACACTGTGCGACATATACGCTCACCAATTGGGTGATCATGTGCAGGCTTTGGAAATGGCAGAGCAGTTTCACAGTATGGACTTCTGCCAGGAGATCATCAAGGCAACTGTCCTGACTGGCGATGTAGCCTTTGATCAGGCGCAGAGAAATCTCATGCTGTTTGCCGACAACATCTGGTGGCACCTGTATAATCTGGCCTGTGTGCCGGATATCTCGGGGGACCGATACACAGCGGAAGAAAAAATAACTCTTCTGCAAAAGGGTGTGGATTTGCTCAATTTGATCTTTGACGACCAACCGCTGTTTTACGCCAGCAGGCTGGCCAATTCCTACCGACAGCTGGCTCTGCTTCACGCCTCAGCCGGGAACGATGAGGCAGCTCTTGATGACCTGGAGCATATGGCTGACTGGGCGGTCGCTTTTGATCGCCGCCCCGAGCAGGCGGTATATTCCTCTGTGCTCATCAACCGTGTGCACTATGACCGCGCAGAGGACACCGACCTACCAGGCAGTCAATGCCTCCGCCTGCTGCGCAGTGTGTCGGCGAATCGCGCCTTTACATGTCTTTCTCAATTTCCTCGCTTCCGAGCGGTCCTGGAACGGCTTGAGGCAGAGGCGGATATTCGGGAAATATAGTCGCCATCGCAACACAATTTTGAAAGGAAGGGATGTATCATGGAAAAAATCATGCAGGTAGAAGGTATGATGTGTGCTCACTGTGAGGCTCGGGCCCAGAAGGCCCTGGAGTCTTTGGTCGGGGTGGGAAAGGCCGTAGCCGACCATACCGCAAACAAGATCACCGTCACGCTGACATCGCCCGTTTCGGATCAGACCCTCACCGAAGCGGTCAGTAAGGCAGGGTATACCGTAAAGGGTGTACAGTAACAGCACAGCGATGTTGCTTTGCATATAGGCAAAATCAGCTCTTCACACATATGAGGATCTGATTTTTCTATATTGATGAACTGTTTTTCAGCATTTCCTGA
>CAZQAI010000026.1:0-12422 GCA_964591305.1 uncultured Clostridium sp. | reverse complement strand
GTCCCGAACCGCACTGATCACACCCAGATCCGCCACGATCACAGCGTCCAGACCGCATCCCCGCAGGTCGTCCAGAAAAGCGTACAGGGCGGGGTATTCATCGGTGCGGGGCATGGTGTTCAGAGTCAGATAGACCTTTCTCCCCATGCTGTGTGCCAGGTTGACCGCCCGGTACAGCTCCTCCACCGTAAAATTCCCGGCCTGGGAGCGCATTCCGAAGCGTTGTCCGGCCAAGTATACCGCGTCGGCGCCGTAAAGGAGGGCCGCTTGCAGTTTTTCAAAGTTTCCCGCCGGAGATAAAAGCTCAGGCATAGTCAGATTCCTTTCCGCCGTTACGGCAGTTCTCTTTCTTACATCATGTTTCGAATACACCGTACTGCTCCAGCATGTACCGTCCGATCTGCCACAGATATGTCTCGGCGGCCAGCTTCAGCTCCAATGAGGGATGCAGCAGCTTCTTCGGCAGAGCCGGATCCTGCCTGCGTACATACGGCCAGCTGTCCCCTCGCATCGGATAGTTGAAGCATTCAAAGGTGAGATACCCTCTTTGGGTGTAGCCGATTTCGGAAAGACCCGTCATCACAGCGTCCAGATCCGTGGTACCCATGAAGGGAGCTGTGTGCTCGTCCGCCAGTCCGTGATTATCCTGAATATGTACGCCACACAGATGCTTTGACAGAGCCAAGATATCCTCGCGTTGATCATTCGGGCGCAGATTGGCGTGTCCGATGTCCCAAACCGCTCCCAGCAGCGGGTGGTTGACATAATCCAGAAAACCAGCCAGCTCTGCACCGGTCATAAAGTAGCACTGAACCCCCATATTGGCTTCGGCGCTGTTCTCCACCAGAACCTTCACACCCGTCTGTTCCATCACAGGGAACAGCTGACGGTAAAGTCCCAAGTTGAAGTCCCGGAATTCCCGCATTCTCGCCTCGCTCCCGCCCTCATAGGGAATGGCGGGTGTCCATTGGGCATGAATCACCACCTGGGGGATGGACAGCCGTGCGCAGGTCCGGATGGCGCGCTGCAATTCAGTCATCATGCATGTTCCGCTCACACCGCCCATATAAAAATCCCCCGCATGCGCCTGAACAAAGGTCAGACCACGCTTCGCTGCCATTTCTCCACAGGTAGCGGCAACTGTCTCCCAGTCCTCTCCCATAGCAGAGTGAGGAATGTCCAGATCCACATATCTGAAAGGTGTCTGCGCCAACAGCTCCAGCTGTTCTGCCGGTTGGGAGGCAAATCCGCAGAAATCGCCTGTGGTCGTAGCCAGTTTCATACCAACATCCTCCCCTGAAGCCAGAATTCCTGCTTCGTTTCCGGACTTCATTATAGCACATTGCAAAGGCAAAGTCAAGTTTCAAAGCATCTCTCACCCAAGGCAAAAGCATTTACTGTTACAGTTCAGCCGGGGAGGGAATCCTTCCCCCGGACCCCTCCTATCTTCAAGAGCTTTCAAAAAAGGCCGGTTCTCAGGGGCATGAGAGAAGCAGGGGTGAGGACTATAAACATGACGCATGAATTGTTTGCCAATGTTACAAAAAGTGATTGTTTTTTGCCCTGCATCTCCCACGAAGAAGCCAATCTTACTGATTATGACCGTTCATTTGAGGGGAACAGACGAATGGAGAACGTCTGGGGAAACACCTAATGCGTCTGCTTGCCTTCCCCCTGTGTCCTACCCGCACAACAGCAGGATAGCCAATAACAGAATGGTCTCCCCCAGATCACTGCCCTCCTCATGGCTTCCTGCAAGACTGTTTTCATGAAGTAAAAAAAGCACAAGTCCCAACAGCCAAATTTCTTCCTGCCCCAGTCCGTGTCCCAAAGGGAAATGGGACGGGGTAAACAGGGGAAAAAGAGGGGACACTGCCACCTGTTTCACCTGCGTTTTTGCGGTGGGGAGAGACGCAGGCAGAGATTCCTTTTCGGCACGATCCGGCTCCGATCGGGACACAGAAGCGGCATCTTCTCCGGCGTCCGTACCACACTCCTCCTCCGAAAGAGAGTCAGTCAAATCCGGTATCCTCCCTGCCCCGGCGGCGAGCGGGCCGGATGCTGTCAGGGAGGTGTAGGCCGTCCGGTTGGGCAGACTGCTGACTCTGGGCAGGTCACCGAAGCGGGGGCAGGGTTCGCCGTCCTGCGCCGGGCAGTCCGGAGACATGGAGAGGGGCGATACATCCCGGCTTTCATCCGGGATCGAGTTCTCATCCGGAATCATGCCGTCATCCGCCGGGGGCATATCCCCGGAGATCCGGGTGGGAAAGGCATTGCCGCTGTAGTTGGGCGGCAGCGCCATGACCCTGCGGTAGCTGGGCTCGCCTGTGACACGGGGCGGCCGTGCAGGAGTCCGGCTGTACATTTACATCCCTCCCTTTCCGACATCCGGCCCGGTGCCGGTTGCTGCGGACGGTGTTCTCTCCATACCGGATGTCTGGGTTGTGCCGACCGCTGATGCCATGGCCGACACAAGAGGCGTGAGGTTGATACCCGCATCCTGCAGGCTGTCCCACACCTGGCACAGGCTGATCACGGTATCCACCGCCTGCCGTCTCTCCCCGGATAGGTAGGGTTTGAGCGCCCTCAGAAGAGGTGTGTGCCGGTCATGCCGTCCGGGATGTGCCGCAAGTGGCCTTGCACCGGAGGGTACAGTTCCGGTTGTCCCCGTGCCTGCGGAAGCCGCTTCCGCATGCCCCTTTGCTGTATCTGTGTCCGATCCGCCGGGAGCGGATGCTCCTGTCCGGATACCGTCCGCAGACGCAGAAACCTGTCCGCTTCCCGATATGCCCGAAGCAGTCTCCTTCTCCCGATACATAAGGGGTCCCAGTGTCTGAATGAGCGTGGGTATGGTTCGGATCAGCTCGGGGTGAGCCAGCAGGGCATTCATCAGCCCCCCGGCACCGCCGGTGCCTAACGGTGCGCCGGCCAAAGTGCCGGATCCTCCCTCCCCAGGAGATCCCGCCGGAGCCGCCACCGGCTCTCTCTCCGGAGTGTCTGTCGGGGACGATACCGAGGCAGACACCCTCCCCCCTGCCTCCCCGCCTGGGGGAGCGGGAGACACCCCGGCCTCCGCTTCATCTAAAAGCTGAGAGAGCCGGGAGGGAAAATCCTGGGTCATGATGTACCTCCTCTGCGGCTGTCCGGACGTGCCGTCAGCTGCATGAAGCGGGTGATATCCTCATCGGTAGCCCCCCGCAGAATCTCGCGCAACCGACTGACATCCAACTGTGCCAGAGGCACCGTATCGGGGTCAATGCCATACTCAGTCAGCAATCGCCCCAGGAGCAGGCGCAGCTGATCGTCATTGAGATTCAACAAACGGTCGAGGCTTTTCTTGTCAAGTTGCATACCCTTTCTCCTTTGCGCCGCATAGGTTGCGACCGCCACAGAGCAGCTGGTCAGGAACGGTCGGTGCGGCTGACAACAGGGTATGACAAATGGGGAAAAGATGTGAATTCGCCAAAAAGCAATGGACAAACGGATCAAACCGTGGTATACTATACAGCAAGGGGGATTTTCCTCACTGACAACCGAGAAAGGCATGGGTACCATACATGAATGTACTGATTTTGTCCGATTCCCACGGACGCCCCGACCTGATTGAGGAGGCGGTGACCCGAACACATCCGGAAACCATCCTGTTTGCCGGAGACGGAGTGCGGGATCTCAAGGATCTCACCCTTCCCTGTCCCCTGTATGCCGTCCGGGGCAACTGTGACGGCATGGCAGCTATGATGTCGGATTATGCGGAGGAAACACTCCTTAAGCTGGGCGGCGTACGCATCCTGCTGATGCACGGACACACCCGAGGCGTGAAACACAGCTTGACATCGGCTGTTGCCCGGGCGCAAATAGTAGGCGCCGACATACTGGTGTTCGGGCACACCCATGAGGCGCTGGAGCTGTCCCTGCGTCCCGGCAAGGATACGGCCGGGCTGAGCGTTGCCCGTCCCCTGCTGGTCTGCAATCCGGGAAGCCTGGGATATTACCCTCACACCTTCGGAACACTGACTCTCCGTCCGGAGGGTATACTCTTCAGCACCGCCAGCCTGACGGATGCGCCGGTGTGAAGCAGGCTCTCGGCGGTTGGCTGTGAGGGCAAAGAAAAGGCCGGGGGTTGATCCCCCGGCCCCGCCAACAGGCAGCGCAGGCTGATTTGTGACTTGGGAAGGGCACTGACAAGGCCAAGGATACATCTCAGATTTCCGCGTCCTCAGCCAGTGTAGACTGTGCTTCCTCCTCGGCAGCTGCGGCGGCAGCTTCCTCCACAGCCTTATGGTATGCTTCGATCACAGCACTCTCCAGCACACCGCGGAACTGCGAGTTGATGGGATGTACAATGTCCCGGAAGGTCTCGTCTGGGTTCTTACGGCTGGGCATGACGATAAAGTACTTCTCTCTGGCATTGATGACCTTGATGTCATGGACAGCCAGCTGACTGTCAAAGGTGACTGATACGATGGCCTTCATGGGGCCGTCTTCAAACAATTTCCTGACTTTGATATCCGTAATCTGCATAAATTCGCACCTCCGTTGCAATAATTTTCAATAAGCCTTGCGGATGCTTACAGTATACATCATGTTTGTGAAGTATATTCAAATGATTTGAAATTTTTTTGTGAATTTTGACGCATATCATGTGACATTTTACCTGTTCGTCCAAAACATATTTCATTTGACAAGGAGTAAACCATGTCTGTTGTGAATACACACGAGGGGCCCGGAAAAATCGGGTCGTACATGAATGAGATTCTGCACAACGGCAGATCCGTATTCTTCATCGGGGTCGGAGGCGTGATGATGTCCTCCCTGGCCTTGCTGACCAAGCAGGCCGGGTACCGTGTCCTGGGTTGTGACCGCACCTGTACCTCAGTGACCGCCACGCTGGAGCAGGCCGGCATTTGTATGTTCTATTCGCACAGTGCAGATAACCTGCCGGCAGATTGTGGGTTGGTGGTCTACACCGTGGCCATTGCGCAGGATAATCCGGAGTATGTCTCTGCCCAGACACACAACATCCCCTGCGTCTCCCGGGCAGACTACCTGGGCTGGCTGATGACAGGATACCGGAACCGGGTGGGCATTTCCGGGATGCATGGCAAGTCCACCTGCACTGCCATGTGCGCCCGTCTCTTTCTGGAGGCGGATGCCGACCCCACCGTCCTGATCGGAGCGGACTACCGCCCGCTGGGTGGAGCGTATCGGCTGGGCGGCCGGACACACTTCATCTTCGAAGCCTGTGAGTACATGGACTCCTTTCTGGATTTCCGACCCACCGTGGCTGTCCTGCTCAATGCGGAGGAGGAGCATGTGGACTATTTCAAGAGCATGGCACAAATCGAACGTTCCTTCGGAGCCTTTGCCGGTCTGACCGGGCAGGGGGGAGTGACAGTGGTCAACGCCGACGATGAGCATGTCAGCCTGGCCGCCGCTTGTGCACTGGCTGAGGAGCGAACCGGGCGGCTGATCACCTATGGCACACAGCATCCTGCCGATTTTCACGCTTCGGATATTGTCCTGAACGAGGGGATGCCCGGTTTTACTCTGACTGCCTTCGGGGAGGAGTGGGGGCGGGTACAGCTATCCGTGCCCGGTGCCCACCAGGTGTACAATGCCCTGGCTGCGGCCGCCGCCGGGTATGCATGCGGGGTAGACAGAGCCGCTATTCTGACCGGCCTGGCCCATTTTGAGGGGGTCTGCCGCCGTATGGAGTACCGGGGAACCGTCAACGGTGCCCGGGTCTTTGACGACTATGGGCACCATCCCACCGAGATCCGGGCCACGCTGGAGGGAGCCGCCGCTCTGTGCGGGACTCATGAGGACGGGACCCCCGGCATGCTGATCTGCGTCTTTCAGCCGCATACATACAGCCGCACCGCACGGCTGTATCAGGATTTTCTCCACGCCTTCGGAGCCGCTGCTCACCTGTTTCTTCTGGACATTTACGCCGCCCGGGAAACAGACACCCTGGGTGTGTCCTCAGCGGGACTGGCCCGTGACCTGGGCGGGGGTGCCATCTTCTGCCCCACGCCCGCCGATGCCGCCGCCGCTGTCCGGAACACGGCCCGAGCCGGTGATATTGTGGTCATTATGGGGGCAGGAGACGTGACCCGTGTATCCGGAATGCTGTTCCAACCAGCATAACCGCAATCAGAAAGAAATAGGATTTCAAATTATGGTTTTTTCATCCGCTGTTTTTTTGTTCGTTTTCCTGCCACTGACCCTGGCTGTTTATTATCTTGTGCCTATGAAGGCCAAGAATCCCGTCCTCTTTGTTCTCAGCCTGTTGTTTTACAGCTGGGGGGAGCCGGTCCATATAGCCGTCATGCTGGTGTCGGTCACAGTCGCATATGCATGCGGCTTTCCCATCGGCAAGTACCGAAAGACATCCAAACGCCGGGCCAGAGGCTGGCTGGCCCTGTCCCTTGGCATCAACCTAGGACTTTTGGTTCTGTTCAAATACACCAACTTTTTCATTGAGAATCTGTCGCGCATTCCCACGCTATCCGGCGTACTGACCCCGCTTGATGGGCTGAAGCTGCCCATCGGCATATCCTTCTACACTTTCCAGATCATGTCCTACTCCATTGACCTATATCGGGGGGAAACAGAGACCCAGCGGAATTACATTGCATTCGGCACCTATGTGGCGCTGTTCCCCCAGCTCATCGCCGGGCCTATCGTGCGGTACCGGGACATTGACGACCAGCTGCGTTCCCGTACCCACACGGTGGACAAGTTTGCCGCCGGGATCCGCCGCTTTGCGGTTGGGTTTGGCAAGAAGGTACTGCTGGGCGATACCCTGGCCGCCATATACGCCTACTTTTCCACCGCGGCCGGCTTTGAGCCCACGGTGCTCTCCGGGTGGCTCATGGTGATATGCTACAGTCTGCATATCTATTTTGACTTTTCCGGCTACTCCGACATGGCCATCGGGCTGGGGCGCATGTTCGGCTTCTCCTTTGCGGAAAATTTCAACTACCCTTACCTGGCCTCCAGCGTCACCGATTTCTGGCGACGGTGGCACATCTCCCTGTCCTCCTGGTTCCGGGACTATGTGTACATCCCCTTGGGAGGCAACCGACGGGGACGGGTTCGGCAATACCTCAACCTGGCGGTAGTATGGGTACTGACCGGCCTCTGGCATGGAGCCGCCTGGAACTTCGTGCTGTGGGGTGTTTTCTATCTGATCCTTCTGGTGCTGGAAAAAGCCTGGCTGCTCCCCCTCTTTGAGCGCAACCGTCCTGGCCGGGTCATAGGCCATATCTGGGCCCTGCTGGCAGTGGGGATAGGCTGGATGCTGTTTGACCATTCCGACCTCGCTGCCTTTTGGTCGGTGATCTCCGCGCTGGCAGGCGTAGGCACGGTGGGACTGACCACTTCTACTGTCACCTGGCAGGCTCTCCACGCCCTGCCGCTCATTCTGCTGGGTGTGCTGGCCGCTACGCCCTGGCCGGTGCGGGTATGGCGGCGGCTGACTGACCGTCACCCGGCGCTCTCACTGGCCGAGCCGGTGATGCTGCTGGCTGTCATGGTGCTGTCGATTGCCTGCATGGTGGGCAGTACCTTCAGTCCCTTCCTGTACTTTACCTTCTGATCCGCAAGGTGGTGATATGCATGAAACAAAAAATAAACCTGGCTGTATGTGTTGTGTTCCTCTGCCTGATCTTCGGGTTGGGACTTGCCTTTTGGCTGTGTCCCGACCGGGATTTCTCGGAGGACGAAAACCGCTCCCTGCAGACCCTTCCCTCCCTGTCGCTTGAGGCATGGCTGGACGGTACGCTGACGCAGGACTTCACGACCTACTGTTCGGATCAGTTTCCACTGCGTTCCGACATGGTCTGTCTGCGCAGCCTGTACGATCTGGCCCTGGGCCGTGGAGAGAGCGGCGGTGTACTGATAGGCAAGGGTGGACAGCAAGCCGTCCGCCTGTTCGATGCCTGGCTCAGCCGGACTGAACGGGCTGCCGACACCGATTACTTTGACAGAGCCCATATTGCGGCGAGTGCGCAAGCATTGGGTACCCTGAACCAAACTCTGGCCAAGCAGGACATTCCGCTTTATGTCATGCTCCCGCCCCGCACCATAGATGTCGCAATCTCGGCCTTTGACTACCCTCCGGCGCTGTCGGACGCCCTGCATGACACACTGGCCGAAGAGCTGGACAGGGCTGGTGTGGAACAGGTGGATCTGACCGCCGATCTGCGAGCCAGATATGAGGCCGGTGAGTATGTCTACTACCGCACCGACCACCACTGGACCACCCGGGGTGCTTACCTGGCCTATGCCGCCATACTGGATGTCATGGGTCGGGGAGCGGAGGTGATCCCAGCCGAGTCATTCACTGTGCGCACCGTACCGGACTTCTGCGGCACCACCTACTCCCGGTCGGGGATGTTTTTCACCGCTCCTGACACGCTGGAAATATGGCAAGCCGAGAGCGATGCCTGTTACGCCGTATCCGACCGTGACGGACAGGTTCTGATGCACGGTTTTATAGATGAAAGCTACCTGGCGGGAAAGGACAAGTACGGAGCCTTCCTGTCCGGTACCCACAGCCTGCTGACCATCACGCAGATTGCGCCCGATCCCCTCTCCCCGGAGACAGGCTCCCCCCGCCCCCGCCTACTGGTGGCCCGGGACTCCTTTGCCAGCAGTGTGATCCCCTTCCTGGCCCGCCATTTTGATATAATCGCGGTCAACCTGTCCGGGGGCATGACCGATCTGTCCGAACTGGCCGCCACCTACGACTGCGATGCCGTGCTGGTGTTGTGCAATCTGGAAAACGCCATCACATCGGATTGTCTGAGAGAAATCAAATAAACAATGAATGAAAAGGAAGGAAAAACCATGTCCGACATCACGTATCAAGAGATCAAAAGGAATCAGGACATCCGCACCTATATATCCCAGGCAGACGCCTCCCTGTCTGCGCTGGGGTACACCGAGCATAGCTTTGCCCATGTGACCGCCGTCGCCGAAAAGGCGGGGTACATATTGAGCACCATGGGGTACCCCGAGCGGACGGTCGAGCTTGCCAGAATTGCCGGGTACCTACATGACATCGGCAACCTGGTCAACCGGGTGGACCACAGCCAGAGCGGGGCGGTCATGGCCTTTCGCCTGCTGGACAAGCTGGGCTTTGACGCCGAGGAGATTGCCCTCATCACCACCGCCATCGGCAATCATGACGAGGGCACCGGGGTGCCGGTCAACCCTCTGGCCGCCGCCCTGATCTTAGCCGACAAGTCGGATGTCCGCCGCAGCCGGGTGCGGAACCGGGACATCAGCACCTTTGACATACACGACCGTGTCAACTACTCCGTGACCCAAGCGGAGCTTAAAATCAACGAGGCCCACTCCCTCATCAAGCTCAAGCTGACGGTAGACACGCACATGGGTTCCATCATGGATTATTTTGAGATTTTCATGAACCGCATGATCCTCTGCCGTAAGGCGGCCGAACGTCTGGGTTTGCAATTCAAGCTGATGATCAACGAGCAGCAGTTGATATAAAGAATGCTCTGCAGGGCTCCTTCAGAGCTATTCCGGGGCTCCGCCCCGAACCCCGCCATAGAAACTTCTTGAAAGAAGTTTCTTTGGACTCTTCAAGAACTTTTATAGCAAAATATAATTGTGGGAACAAGACAAACGACAGAGGCAAGCATCTTGGTCACCCTCCGCGGAGGCCCATCGCCTCGCTCTGTCTTAGAACAAGCGGCTCCCCGTTCACTCAAGGGGATCGCCAGGGGCGATGCCTTAAAATATTCTTAAAGATATTGCCACTTGGAATTTAAAACTTTTTCTGATATACTGTACCCATCAAGGGGGATAAACAAACATGAGTAAAAATACCATCCTTGTCTGTGATGACGAGCCAGACATTGTATCGGCCTTGCGAATCTATCTGGAAGCCGAGGGGTACCATGTTCTGACTGCTGCAGATGGGCGGGAGGCACTGGCCATATCCGAGCGGGAAACAGTACAGCTCATCCTCATGGACATCATGATGCCCGGCATGGATGGCATTACCGCCATGACCAAGATCCGGGAGGTCAGCAATGTTCCGGTCATTCTGCTGACCGCCAAGGGAGAAGATACCGACAAGGTTCTGGGGTTGACTGTTGGGGCTGATGATTATGTGACCAAACCCTTTAATCCGGTGGAACTGATCGCCAGGGTCAAGTCCCAGCTACGTCGTTACACCCAACTGGGCAGTGTCTCCGGGGAACCGTCCGATGCAGCTGTTGAAGTATTGACGGTAGGCCGCTTCGTTCTGGATGACAGAGCCAAGAGCGTCACCATGGATGGTGAACCACTCAATCTGACCCCCACCGAATATGAGATTCTCAAGCTGTTCCTGCGTCACCCCGGCCAGGTGCTTTCCCCGAAGGAAATATACCGCCGAGTCTGGCAGGACGAACCCTTCGGAGCGGACAGCACGGTGGCTGTACATATCCGCCATTTGAGGGAAAAGATTGAGATCAATCCCGCCAACCCCCGCTTCCTCAAGGTGGTCTGGGCGCAGGGATATAAATTCGATTGCGGGGGTGGCATATGAGTGAAATCAGACCGACCCATTCCCTACCGCTCAAGGTATTTGCCGTCATTCTGTTGATGCTGACTCTTTTTACGGCCATTCTGTCCGCGATAGGCATTGGATTCTCAGCCGTCTACGGTCTATACGAGGATGCGGACATAGAGAATCTGCGCGCCGAATTAACCGAGGACTTCCTTTATCAGGTGGGATACGAGTCATCGGAATACCTGGAGTATGCCCGGGATGACATGCTGGAGGCATATCTGAGTGGAATGAATGGGCTGTACTACGAGGTCGTCCGAGAGAATGGCACGGTTCTCTACAGCAACTACCATGGACAGTCTTCTCTGGCTCAGGTCGCCATTGATTATGTTGTGTACAACCACTACGACCATGAGGATGCCTACGGTAACCGATACGAGCCGACAGCACCGGAGCAGCCGGCGGAGTCGGTCACCGAAGCTTTCACCATGGCCAATGTGTCAATCGTTGAATCAACCGACGCATCAGCCGATACATCTGTCGATGCATCTATCGATTCGGCGACTGCCGAATCGCCGGATACATCACCGGATGTGTCAACAGATGTGTCGGCAGGTATATCGACCGGCTCACCGACTGATGAATCAACTGCAGAATCAGCCGACGCATCGCACAGTGAAGCCACAGATGCGGCCATCTCATACACGGTGTCGATTCATCTGTGGGGCACGAACCAGGTGCTTTCCGGCTGGTATCTGATTGCCTTCCGCCTTTTATCTCTGCTGTCCCGCTACCCCGTCACCAACATCATCACCTGTGTTGTCTCCCTGCTTGTGTCGATCGCTCTGATCATATACCTGCTCAGTGCCGCAGGACACCATCGGGGGGAGGATGGTGTGCGGGAGTCCCCCTTCGACAGGATTCCTTCCGATATATTCACATGCGGCATCGCATTTCTGGAAGTCTCTCTCGTTTGCCTGTTTCTGGATGGTGTACTTCCCCAGGCAACGGACATATTCTCCCTGTTCGTCCTGTTGACCGTGTTGGTCTATATCCCGTTCTACCTGTTGCTCGTGGGCTTGTTTATGAGTCTGGCCACCCGCATCAAATCCGGGCGACTGTTGCGTCACTCCCTTGTATGGATCATCCTGTCCGGCATCTGGCGGTTGTTGCGTTATCTGGGACAAAAAAGTCGATCCACCATCCGACTCTTACCGATGGCACAGCGGACAGTGCTCTTTGTGGCCATTCTGTTCTGGGCTAATCTGATTGTCGGCTTCATGTCGGTGGCCGCCGGTACCGGTGCATTGTACTTCTGTCTGGCCATGCTGGAAATGATAGCTCTTGGTATATATGCCATATGGCATACCGTGTCGCTGCGCCGTCTGCAAACCGGCATCCACCGGCTGGCAGGAGGCGAGTTAACCTACCAAATCGATACCAGAGGCCTGAATCATGACTGCCATGCGGCGGCAGACGATCTCAATCACATCGGGGCCGGCCTGTCCCGGGCTGTAGATGAACGGGTCAAGAGCGAGCATTTCAAGACCGAACTGATCACCAATGTATCCCACGACATCAAGACTCCGCTGACCTCCATCATCAATTATGTGGATCTCATCAAAAAACAGGAGCCGGAGGACGAGACATTACGTTCCTATGTAGAGGTGCTGGACAGGCAGAGCAACCGGCTTAAAAAGCTGATTGAGGATCTGGTGGAAGCCTCCAAGGCCTCCTCTGGGGTGTTGGCCGTGTCGCTTGTTCCCTGTGAACTGGGGGTTTTGTTGGAGCAGACAGAAGGTGAGTACGCCGAGCGGCTGGCCGCCCGGGAGCTGACCCTGATTGTCACCTTGCCGAAAACACCCCTGACCATCATGGCCGACGGGCGGCATCTGGG
>CAZQAI010000025.1:2538-12722 GCA_964591305.1 uncultured Clostridium sp. | reverse complement strand
CCCTCGCCCCACTCTACAGTGGAAAAGGGAGCGTATTATAGAGGATGGCTGAACTCCTCGGAAAAGCTTCTTAAGGGGTGGGGGCCCCGCAGAGAGCGACTGAAATGGTTGCCTCTGTTGCTTATCCTGGCTTGACAATCAAATTTTTTGCTATAAAGTTCTTGAAGAGTCCAGAGGAACTTCTTTCAAGAAGTTCCTCCGGTGGGGCGTGGGGCGAAGCCCCAAAAGTGTTTCCGGCGTTCCTTCGTCCCCCTGTATACCCGTTACTTTTCCTCGGCCAAGGCACGCACAACAGCACGGACAAGCTCCCAGGTACGCCGGGTGGATTCCACGCTCAGCCGCTCCCGGGGTGTGTGGATCTGCTCCATATCAGGGCCAACCGAGATCATGTCCAGCTCCGGCCGCTTGCCGCAGAGGATTCCGCACTCAAGGCCAGCGTGAATAGCCTCCACCGTCGGCTCCACGCCAAACAGCCGCCGGCTCTCCCGAGCCCACACCTCCCGCAAAGGAGAGACAGGAGCAAAGTCCCAGCCCGGATAACGGTCATGATGAGAGGCCGTCCCGCCAAAGGAGGCGGCCAGATAATCCAACTCCTGCTGAGACGCATCCAACTGATGCTCGGACGAAGAGCGGGAGGAAAAACAGAAAACCACCTCCACCGGAGCGCTGTCCGAACCGTGACGGGTGGACAGAATGCCCAGATTCCGTGACCAGGCCACCAATCCCGGCACAGAGGCACTCATGGCCAACACGCCGCTCTGCACCAGCGACAATAGACCCAGGACTCGCCGCGTGCTGTCTGCATCCATAAAAGTCGATGCAGCATTTTCCTTCCCCGATGTGTGGCCGATTGTGCCGTCTCCGGTAGCTGTGCAAATCAAGTCCCTATCCTCAGGTACAGTGGACGGCTCCTGCCGGATGCGTTCAGCCTCCTGACGCACCTCGGCACAAAAAGCCCCCACCTGCTCGGTCGGCAGTGCCAGACGGGCTGTAGCCGACCGGGGAATGGCGTTGTCCTTGCCGCCGCCGTTCAACGTGATCAGGCGAAGATCATACCGCTCCGCCAAGGGAAGCACAAGCCGTCCCAGCAGCTTGATGCCATTGATACGTCCCTTGTGAATCTCCGCCCCGGAATGGCCTCCTGCCAGGGCACTGACGGACACCGTGACCGCCGTCCGCCCCGGCTGCCATTCGGTCGTGACCGGCAGGGCAATCTCGGTGCGAACACCCCCAGCGCACCCGGCCGTCACGATGCCCTCCTGCTCGCTGTCCAGATTGATCAGCCGAGTGGCCTTCATGCCCGCCCGATCAGGATCAAAGGCCCAGGCCCCCAAAAGACCGATCTCCTCCGAGACCGTAAACAGACACTCCAGCGCCGGATGGGGAGCGGGAGCATCGTCCAGCATCGCCAGCATGATGGCCACTGCCACCCCATCATCCCCACCCAGGGTGGTGTGATCGGCGTGGATCCATCCGTCCTCCACCGAAAGGGACAGTCCGTCCGTGAGAAAATCGTGCCCGGAAGCGCCGTCCTTCTCCCCTACCATATCCAGATGTCCCTGCAACATCACCGTCCCTGCCCCCTCATATCCGGGGGTGGCTGGCAGGCGGATCAGGACATTGTGAACCTCATCCCGGTAGCAAAACAGTCCCCGGGCCTTTGCAAAGGCCTCCACATAGTCCGCCAACGACGCCTCGTGGCCTGACGAATGTGGAATGCGGCAGATGTCCTCAAAAAATCCAAACAGTGCCTGTGGCCGGCAGGCGGTCAGTACGCGATTTGTCTCACTCATGGTATAACGCCCCTTTCTTTGAAAAGGCCGCACCCTTTGTGCGGCATTTCCGTATTGATATATATATGGATCATAGCATCCGCCATCTGGTGCGCAGAGGCATGCGTCATGTCCTACCGACGTGTCCTGCGAGGCACCCTGGCAGGAATGGTGACCATTCCTTCCGGCATGCTCCCCATACTGTTCAGAAGACTACCCGCCCCCAGCACAACACTGCTGATCGGCTTGCTCGCCACATAGGCAGGTACCCCCGTCACCTGCTCAATCAGACAATCCAGCCCTTTCAGAAGGCTGCCGCCTCCGGTCATCACAAGACCGGATTGCAGGATGTCGCCTACCAGCTCAGGGGGCGTCTGCTCGATCACCGAACAGACAGAATCCAGAATGGCGGTGATAGGCTCCACCAATGCCTCAATCATTTCCCAGGAGCTGAGCACCACCTCCCGGGGCAGTCCCTCCGACAGGGATCGTCCGCACACCCGCATGTAGAGCGGCTGGCGGTGCTTATACACATCCCCTATGTTGATTTTGATATCCTCCGCTGTACGCTCGCCAATCAGGATGTTATAGCGGCGGCGGACATAGTTCATAATGGCCTCATCGAACCGATCTCCCCCCACAGGGATGGAATCCGACACCACCACTCCGCCCATGGACATAACGGCCACATGGCTGACGCCGCCACCGATATTGACCACCATACTGCCTACCGGAGAGCGGATATCCAGCCCCGCCCCCAAGGCGGCCGCCAACGGTTCCTCAATCAGATAGGTGCGGCGGGCGCCGGCCTCCCTTGACGCATCCATGACCGCCCGCTGCTCCACCTCCGAAATTCCTGTGGGCACGCAGATCATCACCCTGGGCGGTACCCACAGCCGTCCGCAGGCTCGCCGGATGAAGTATTTGAGCATTTGCAGAGTCACTTCGTACTTGCTGACCACCCCATCCTTCATAGGCCGGATGGCCTCAATGTGCTCTGGGGTGCGGCCCATCATTTCCATGGCGTCATGGCCCACCTTGACTACCCGGTCGGTGGACATATCAATGGCTACCACTGATGGTTCCTTGAGCACGATGCCTTTGCCCTGCACATAAACCAGCACCGTAGCTGTGCCGAAATCTATGGCAATATCCCGGCTGAGATTCTCCATTTTCAGCTTCTCCAGCATATGTCTCACCTCCCTTTCCGCAGACCATTGGCTTCCATATATAAGTATACCACAACCCAAGGTGGCTGTCAATGGGAAAATTCATGATCCGGGGCGGCGGCCGTCCTGGCCACCGTTGCCCACAGAACATCTTCCGCTCCGGCGGACAGCAGAAGGTCAGCACAGTGCCTCAGCGTGGCCCCGGTGGTGCACAAGTCGTCAATCAGCACCACAAACTTACCCTTCAGGGCGGAGACCGCCGTCTTACGGAGACAATAGGACACTTCTGCATTGCGTTCTCTCCCCTTGGCATCCAGCATCTTCTGCTCTCCCTCTGCCCTGCGCCTTCGTTTGATCGTGGACAGGCAAACCGTGCCTAACCGTGCCGACAGCCGAACCGCCAACTCCCGTGCCTGGTCATACCCATCCTTCCGTATGGCTTGCTGACGTCGAGGTGGGTAGGCCACGACCACCTCCCCGGGGTTGACACCTAGGGTGTCCAACCGTTCCGCCACAGCCCCGGCCAGTTGATTGGCGAGCGCATCAAACATCCGGCTGTCACCCCGATGCTTGAGTCCATATATCACCCGTTGGGGAATGCCATTCGGCCGGCCCGGCTGATAAGGTACCAGGTATACAAGGCCCGCCTCCTGCCCCGCAGTCGCACAGGCAGAGGCCCAAGATACACGGCACGCCGGACAAAGGAATGGACAAGACAGATCAAAGGGCGGGAGCAGGGTTCCGCACCCTGCACAGCGAGGCGGGAAAAACAGATCCCGCAGGTACAGACGCATCCGGTCGCTCCGGGCGGTTTGCCTGATCATGATGGCCGCTTCCCCTCTGAAATCTGCTGTTTGAGGCGGTAGCATAACCCGGTATACCGCAAGGACTGCCGGTTATTCTGCACCATAGTGCGCACAATGTCCTCCCGGCCGACTAAAATCACCATCCGTTGGGCACGGGTCACAGCGGTGTAAAGCAGATTGCGGGTCAGGAGCAGCGGGGGTGCGCCGTACATAGGCACCAGCACAAAGGGATACTCACTGCCCTGAGATTTATGTACCGTCACGGCCCAGGCGTGCTCCAGATCCTCCAGCATGTCCTGAGTATACAGAACCCGCCGATCGTCAAATCGGATGATCATCTGTTTCTCTCCGGGATCCACTGACTCAATGACCCCGATATCTCCGTTGAACACTCCGCCGCTGTTGGTATCCTCGTTCTCCCCCAGCCATTCCACCTCATAGTTGTTGTGGGTCTGCATCACCCGGTCGCCTTCCCGAAACACCTCGTCCCGGAAGCGAAGCTCCGCACGCCGGGGAGCGGGGGGATTCATAGCATCCTGAAGCAGGTGGTTGAGATGCTCCGTCCCCGCTTCCCCCTTGCGGGAGGGGGTTATAATCTGAATGCCGTTCTCGGTGGCCTTGCCGTAGCTTCGAGGCAAGCGTACCTTGTACAGCTCCACCAGTGTGTCCGCCACTTCGGCATCGGTGCGCCGGGGCAGGAAAAAGAAGTCATTATTGCGAATATTCAGCACCGGCATGTGTCCCTCGTTGATGGCATGGGCGTTGGTGACAATCAGCGACTCCCGGGCTTGGCGGAAAATCTCATCCAGACGCACCGTGGCGAATCGCCCGCAGTCAATCAGATCGTTGAGCACCCGTCCCGCTCCTACGCTTGGCAGCTGGTCTGCGTCTCCGATGAGGATCAGTCGGGCACCCGGCTTGATGGCCTTGAGCAGGGCACACATCAGTCCGTTGTCGACCATGGAGGCCTCGTCGATGATGATGACATTCTCATCCAGCAGATCCTGCTCATTGCGGCGGAAGCGTCCCCTGCCCCGCTCCCCATGGTTGTCGTCAAAGCCCATCCCCAGCAAGCGGTGAACAGTACGGGCCTGGCAGGCCGTGGATTCGGACAGCCGTTTGGCCGCACGCCCCGTGGGAGCCGCCAGAGCTATCTTCATTCCCATGGAATCAAAAATACGCAAAAGGGCATGAACCACCGTGGTCTTACCGGTACCCGGCCCGCCGGTGAGGATCATGACCCCATGGGACAGGGCCTGACTGATGGCTTTTTTCTGCCCGGCGGCATAGGACATGCCCACCTCGGCCTCCTCTTTGGAAATAAAGGCATCCACGTCTCCGGCATCCACCGCCGGGCACAGGGTGTCCAATAGCACCAGCTTGTCCGCTATGTACTGTTCCGCCTTATCCTCGGCCTCATCGAACAGCAGCTCCTGCCCACCGTAGCTGCGGATGGCCATGTGTCCCTCGACCAACTGGGCCGTGATGGCCTGCTCCACCCGGTTGGCGTCGGTTTGGAGCAGCTGGGCCGTCGCCGCTACCAGTTTCTCCCGAGGCAGGCAGGTGTGGCCATGGCGAGCGGCATTGGAAGACAGGATGTAACGCACGCCGCTCATGAGTCTGTCCTCTCCGTCCGGATCGACACCCAGCGACATGGCCATGCGGTCTGCCTTTTCAAAGCCAATACCGTCCACCTCATCGCACAAACGGTAAGGGTTCTTTTTGGCGATCTCAACCGCTCCTGAGCCGTACTGTTTATAGATTCGCACAGTCAGGGCTGCGCCAAAGAAATCCCGGAAAAAGAGCATGGCGGATCGGATACCCGCCTTAGCCCGGAAATCCTCCCCAATTTCGGCCGCTTTGCGGGCAGACACCCCCGACACCTGGGACAGCCACTCGGGGTGATTCTCCATGACATCTAATGTGTCATCGCCGAATGTCTCCACGATCCGCTTGGCCAGCACCGGGCCTACACCTTTGACAGTGCGGGAAGAAAGGTAGCGTAAAATAGCACTCTCGTCGGCAGGCATGCTCCGCTCATACTGCTCCACCTTGAACTGACGGCCATACTTAGGCGTGTGAACCCACCGGCCCCACAGGGTCAGCGAGTCCCCCTGGGCAACGTAAGGCAGAATGCCAACAGCCGTTGCCACCCCATCGCTGCCATCCTCCAGCCCCAGGTCAAAGACGGTATACCCGTTATCCTCGTTGCAGTATATGATCTGCTCAATACTGCCCTTCAGCTGTTCCAGTTCCTCCGGGGAACACGCAACCCCGGTTTTATCATCCCGTATATCCCTTGTAGCGTCACCCGATTCGCTCTTCATGTAAACCTCCTTCAGCTTCTACATAGTGGGGCACGGCTGTCTTGTTCCGCCCGATCATTACGCGCGATAGACCGAAAAGCCCTATTATACCGCATACCACACCGCCCGGTACCGGTCAATGATCTCCTGTGTCATGCCGTCAAGAGTCACACCATTCTGCATGTTGCTGTCAGGCTCCCCGCTATCCTGCCCGGAGTCCTCCGCAAGCAGGCGATGGTCGATCAGCACCACCGGAGGATGCCCCCGGGTGCGTACCGAGTGACGCATGGCCTCGCTCAGCAAAAGATCAAGATTGGCCAGTTCCTGTACCGTCCGCACCTGGACTGCCACCGACAGGGGAGTCGGTGTCAGCAGGCACTCCTCCAGCAGGTGAATCAAGGTATAAAAGCCGATGGCCGCTAAGGTCGCTATGACCATTTCGGCCACTGTTCGCATAACATCCATATCCGCACACCTCCTTCGCATATATCCGGTAAGCGACTGTAAAAGTATCTTTTCCGGAACAGACCTCCTGCGGGAAGTCTCCAGATCCCCTTCAAGGAACTTCAAACCATCCTGTTGGTGTCCGATGACTTTTACAAGTGGCTTATAATCTGTATGACAGTATATGCAAACAGGCGGCATACGTCAAAGCGTCAGATGAAGTGAACGGTCATTTTTTACAGCAGCTCATTTCGGAGCAGCGGAGCCAGATCACGGGCCTCCCAGGGGGTATTCAGATCCTCCCGGCCCATGTGACCGTAGGCCGCCACCGGGCAGTAGATAGGACGGCGCAGATCAAAACGCCGGATGATGGCCGCCGGACGCAAATCCACATGGGAGAGAACAGTCTGGGAAATGGCCTCCTCCGGCACCCGGGCGGTACCGGATGTATCGATCATGACCGACACCGGGCGGGCCACGCCGATCGCATAAGCTACCTGTACCTCACAGCGGGAAGCCAGCCCTGCGGCTACAATGTTCTTGGCGATATACCGGGCGGCGTAACTGGCGGAACGGTCCACCTTGGTTGGATCCTTGCCCGAAAAGGCACCGCCTCCGTGGCGGGCATATCCGCCATATGTATCCACAATGATCTTGCGGCCGGTCAGGCCGGTATCCCCTGCCGGGCCGCCGATGACAAACCGACCGGTGGGGTTGACATAAAACTTGGTACAGTCATCCAGAAGACGGGCCGGCACAATGGGGCGGATGACCTTTTCGATCATGTCTTGCCGGATGGTATCCAGACTCACATCAGGGCTGTGCTGGGCAGAGATCACCACGGTGTCCACCCGGGCGGGCTGACCGTCCTGATACTCGACCGTCACCTGTGTCTTGCCATCCGGACGCAGATAGCCCACCTCGCCGCTCTTGCGGAGTTGGGTCAGCCCCTTAGCCAGGGCATGAGCCAGAGAGATAGGAAGGGGCATCAGTTCGGGCGTCTCGTCGCAGGCATAGCCGAACATGAGGCCCTGGTCGCCGGCGCCGATGTCCAGTCCGTCGCCCTGGCCACATCTGGCCTCAAAGGACTGATCCACCCCCTGTGCGATGTCCGGGGATTGTTCATGGATGGAGGAAATGACGGCACAGCTCTCACTGTCAAAGCCGAATTTAGCCCTTGTGTAGCCGATATCCCGAATAGTGCGGCGTACAACGGATTGCAAATCCACATCGGCATGGGTGGTGACTTCCCCCATGATCGCCACAAGGCCTGTAGTGCAGAAGGTTTCGCAGGCTACCCGGGAGAGGGGATCCTGACGGAGCATTTCGTCCAGGATGGCATCAGAGATCTTGTCACAAACCTTATCGGGATGCCCCTCGGTCACGGATTCACTGGTAAAGAGTACTTTTTTCATGGTTATGACCATTCCTTTCAACATAACATGGAAGCTTTGAGGCGATTCCGGCCTCTGCCGGAATGGCGGTTTTCAGGATTGCCAAAGCACAGAACTTTTGATTTTTCATCATTCCTGTTTTTCTGCCGAGCATCTCGCGCCCGGTCTGTCCGACGAAGGCCGGATCCTGAACGACCAGTGTCCGTCGGCCGCGGTCATCATTCAAAAAGCCTCCGCTTGAGAGAGCGGAGGCTATCCTCTGTGAAGGCCTTGAAACAGTCAATTGCCGCAGCATCCACAGCCCTGTACATGGCTTTCCGCCGGTCTGCACACAAGTGCAAAGCCCTGCTCTCATCTATCAGGCATTGGCACCTTACCGGACACGCTGACCGGCAGGTTGTCGTGACTTCACAGGGCCTGTCCCTCCGTCACTCTTGATAAGGCCGTCCCCCGGCCCCGGCGTACAGCCGGGTTCAAAGGGGACAGCAGCTCCGCCCGTCCCCTTTGTGAAAACAGGAGACGGCGGAAACAGGGGTGTAACACCCGGAATTGTACAGAGTCTTTCAGACTCAAGACCGCAACTGCCATGTCGGTACGACCTTCCGGTCTGCACCGACCGCCATGGCGGCACATCCGCCGCATGTCGCCGAAAGTCAGGTGTTTTTTTCCAAGGCTTCGATGATTTTATTCAGAGTATTTTTCGAGCTTCGATCCGCCGTCCGGAGAGGGGAGGAAATTTCCTGCTTTCCTGCAATGAGCTGATCACGCACCACATTGGTGATGGAGAGATCGTAGAAGTATCCGAAGTCATAAATGCGGTTTCGGATGATGTAATCCACCATATCTGAGGACTGCGGATCGCGGGCGCTCTTGATCTTGGTTACGATTTCAAACATGTTGGGTGAAACCTGATCATAGTTATATGCGCCCATGGCCTCAATAATGGTACCCACAAAGTCCGTGTCCTTCTCTGTGTTGATAACCATGACAAATCCGGAGGAACCGTTGACAAAGGACAGGTACTCCTTTTGGAACTGGTCATACTTGGGCACCGGGACAATGCCGTAATCCTCTTTCATGTCCGAAAGAAAGGTACTGATCTTATTCAGGGTAATGTCACAGAACAGGGCACGGCCTTCGGTAAACACATCGTAGTTGGTTTTATAGTATGTCACATCCGTCACCTGGTATGCCTGATTGGTGATGGTAGCCTCATACAGCTTGCTGTAGATATTGAAAACAGTTTCCGTATCGTATTGCAGCGACGGCATTCTTGTGTCCGGGTCAATGATCACAAACTTGCCGCCCGCACCGTAGAACATGCTGTACGGCGCATCATACACCCACGTGGTCAGGCCGAAGATATCGTCCTGGTACCGGATCGTTCCGTCGCCGTTTTTATCCATGGTGACATCGGCTGTCATGGCATTAAAGGCATCCAGCGTCCAATCGCCGGATGTCACCAGGCCATATGGCTCTTCCTTGCCCAGCTCGTTCATCATCTTCTTATTGAAGACAAAGCAGGCCGAGATCAGCATGGAGGAGGGCAGTATGTCGCCAACCATCATATAGGTCTTTCCATCCACGGTCAGGTTTTCCAGGCATGCAGAATCCCACCAGACATTCTCAAGATTGATACTGTCGATAGACCCCAGATCGAGGAGGTAGTTGTTCTGGGCACAGGTTGTAAAGCTGTACTTATGGCCGATGGCCATATCGTAATCATCCAGGCCTCCGCTGACCTGCAGCTGAATCAGCTCATTGACTTTCGTATAATCGCCGGACGGGAACACACAGGTGATATTGATCTTGTAGTCGTTTTCCACCACCTTGTTCCGTGTATATATGGCATCGTCCAGGAAGCCATTCTCATCGGCGCCAAAGGACTCAACGTAGAAATCGTTCTCCAGTTCCTCTCTGCCCAGAATAGAAAAATCCCGGTTGAAGGCTGTCTTTTCCACTGTATCATAAGCCGCGCGAGTGTCTTCTTCCACCGTCGTGCCTTCCTCCGCCACAGTCCCCGTTTCGGTCCCGTCCAGACTGTCCCCGCAGGAAGACAGGGCCGTCATGGCTGAAAGAGACATAATAAACGCCAACAGGACCGCCGTGAGTCGTTTGGGATGCATTCCCATCATATGTATACCATCCTTCCCCGCATTTCATTCATGCGTGTCGCTCTTTACTTTCATTATACACGGAATAAACCCATATGTCAAGAATTTTTTTCAACCGTGACGATTTTTTTTACAGTTCAGGTTACAGGTCAGTTGGGGAACGGAGGAACGCCCGGGGG
>CAZQAI010000025.1:0-2438 GCA_964591305.1 uncultured Clostridium sp. | reverse complement strand
TATCGACCCGCACGCCGCAGGTACACGTACCGCCGCACTGACTGTAATAAAATGCATCGGCTGATCTGATCACATACGGGTAATTTTGTATCAGATAATCCATTTTCATGACGCAAAGGCCGACACCACGCCGTAGGACACAAGGGTCATGATGACGCCCGCAGCCAAAACACCCAGCAAGGCAGAGAGCAGGCCCTTCCAGAACTTCATGTCGATGACACCCGCCACCAAGGAGCCCGTCCAGGCCCCGGTGCCGGGCAGGGGGATGGCGACAAACAGGAACAGGCCCCAGAAGGCATACCGTTCCACCCTGGCCCGGTTTTTTTCCGCCTTACGGAACAGCCAACCGGCTATTTTGTTGAAAAATTTCACCCGGCATTTGGACATCCAGGTGAGCACCGCCTTGATGAACAGGAGTATAAAGGGTACAGGAAGCATGTTTCCAACAATGCTGATCAGGTAGGTCTCCCACCAGGGCAGTCCCAACCCCGCTCCCAACGGGATAGCACCTCTCAGCTCAATGATCGGCAAAAGGGAGCAAAAGAACACGCACCACTCCTTACCGACCGTGTCAAGAAAAAAGGAAACAATCGCATCTTTCAAGGTTTACTCCTCCCAGGGACTCACGGCATAGACCGCAGTCCCCTTTTTATATGTATCTTTGGTTTTGGGTTTCTTTATTTATATAGTTCAAAATTTCCTTTCATGAGCACGAGGAAGACCGCCACGCAGGCAACCACCAGGGCAAGACCCAGGGCAAGCACCAGCACACTGCGTCGGTTCATGCGAAGTTTGTATGACTCCAGTCCGTCAACGCTGGGGAGAGCTCGAGTTCTATGAAGGGCTACCGATACCGGGCGGTACAGAACCAGCACCAGACCGGCATTGAGCAAGGATTTGACAAGATTGAAGGGCAGGAGCAGCGACGGGATCATGGGAAGCACATCCCGGGCTGTAACACCCATATAGAATGGCGTGATCGCCAGATTGAGCAGCAGCATGACAGCTGTCATGGAGACCACGCCGGTACACAGGCCGATTATGGCTCCGTTGAGTGTGTGACGTCTGCGGTATATGACTCCGGCAGCCATGCTGAAGGCAGCTGAAGAGGCAAAATTCATAATAAAGCCATATAGGCCGGTATCACTGACCGTGATCATCTCAAGCAATGCCACCAAAAGAGAGATTGCACCGCCGGCCATAGGGCCGAAAAGCATGGCTGCCAAGGTGATGATGGCGTCCTTTGCGTCAAATGTCAGGAATGACACCTTGATGCGAAGAACAAACATTGTCGCATACGCCAACGCTGCAAAAACCGCCATCAGTACGATTTTCCTGACGCGGAAAGCGCCGTCTCTGCGTGTATTCACCGGATTGTTGTGATTTTTTGTGCGATTCATCATGATTTCCTCCCGATTCGGTATGAACAAGACACCAAACAGAGAGAGGATCGGCACCCACACAGGGAGCCGTAGGTACGGAGCCTGCCGGTCTCCGGTCTCTTTCGGACAAAAAAGCCCGGGCATGACAAAAGCCGCCGGGTCGCACCGCTCTTATCTTCTCCCATCCAGACTTTGACTGTCGATGCAGGGATTGCACCTGCTCAGCCCGAGCGCAGGGCTCGGGGTCGCGGATTGTGACCGCCGGTATGGAATTCCACCACTTCCCGAATTGTTCAATTAAATTTTGTCCTCCGAACATATGGCATGGCAGCAGAATATGCAGACATGCAGACTATTCAGAGGCGATTTTGATAAAGCGAAATTCCGGCAGGCAGACATACATCCGCCTGCCGGAGACGGGGTCCGTCTTGTGCGGATTCCCCGTGCAAGTCAATTACTGACTTAAGGCAAATAAATACCTGTTATCAGGCAATGATTTCGGACACGACGCCGGAACCGACAGTACGGCCGCCCTCACGGATAGCGAAGCGGAGACCCAGCTCGCACGCCACGGGAGTGATCAGCTCGACGGTCATATCGACGTTATCGCCGGGACGGCACATCTCAACACCCTCAGGCAGTGAGATGGTACCGGTCACATCGGTGGTTCTGAAGTAGAACTGAGGACGGTAGCCAGCGAAGAAGGGCTTTGCACGGCCGCCTTCCTTCTCACTCAGGACATAGACATGACCCTTGAAGGAGGTGTGAGGATGAACGGTACCGGGCTTAGCCAGAACCTGTCCTCTCTCGATGCCGTCCTTGGCGATACCACGGAGCAGAGCACCGATGTTGTCGCCGGCCTCAGCCTGGGGCAACAGCTTGTGGAACATCTCGACGCCGGTCACGACGGTGGTGGTCTTCTCATCGGTCAGACCGACAATCTCCACGGTATCGTTGACCTTCAGGGTACCTCTCTCCACACGGCCGGTAGCCACAGTGCCACGGCCGGAGATGGAGAACACGTCCTCGACAGGCATCAGGAAGGGCTTGTCAGCC
>CAZQAI010000024.1:0-12943 GCA_964591305.1 uncultured Clostridium sp. | reverse complement strand
CCTGAATCCGTCGTCCCTTTGCTCGGTTCTGTTTCTTGAAAATTGATTTCCGTGAAATTTTCCCTGAATGTATTGACAAGCCAGCATAATTGTGGTATAATACCGGGAGGTTGAATGTTGACTCGTCAATATTCGACTGCGCGTCATGAAAAGGGGGCGTATGTATGGGGCGGAAAGGGTGTCGTGAGGAGCAGACGGACGGTAAGGCTACGGACACCTCTGCCGATGTGGCTGCGTCTGCGAATGCAGCCTCTCACATGCCTGAGACAGCTTGCGGTGAGATCGTCCTGCCCGGGTACATTCGCCTGTCTTTGCTGGTGTCAGCCATTCTCAAAAATCTGGAAAAGCTGAAAGCCAGCCGCGTCAGAGCACTGAATCTGAAAAATGCGGAAGTGTTCATTATGTTTATGCTCCAGGTTAACCCGGAGGGCCTGTCGGCGGAGGAACTGGCGCAGAGCTGCGAGATGGACCGTTCCCTGATATCCCGGTACATCCCGTCCCTTATGGAAAAGGGATATATTGAATTCCGGAATCTGTCTGCCCATAAGCGACGGTACGGAAACAAGATTGTCCTGACCGAGAGCGGTAGAAGGATAGGGGAGATCATGTATCGATGGGCGTATGAGATTCAAACTTACCTGGATAGAGGTATATCACGGGAGCAGCTTGAGAACATGTATGCGACCTTGACCCGGCTGAGAGAGGGATTTGAACGGCTGAACCGGGAAACCGGAGCGGAAATTTCGGAGGATTGACAAAGCCTGCAGCCGGAAGATGGTTTCTACAGCGACAGCCCGGAGTGCGGCGCGGCACCCGGTGCATCAGGAACAGATCAAATTATATTATAATAAAGGAGTTTTACACCATGACAGAACAGAAGATCAAAGAGATGCTTGCCGAGAAATTGGGCATGTCCGCAGAGGAGATCACGTCCGAGTCCAAATTCAGCGATCTGGGTCTGGATTCCCTTGACATTGCTGAAATGCTGATGGATGTGGAGAAAGAGTTCGGCGTAGCGGTGGAAGCCGATCCCTCCCTGCAGACAGTGGGCGATCTGGTCGCCAAGCTGGAGGCCGAGGGTAAATAATTCATGATTCGATCTCGCATTTGTGACATACTTCACATCACCTACCCTGTTTTTCAGGGCGGGATGGCGTGGATTTCTGACGGCCGCTTGGCGGCGGCCGTGTCGGAAGGCGGAGGATTGGGCATCATCTCTGCCATGAATGCCGAGGCAGGCTATCTGAAGGAGCAGATCCGTATCGCACGCTCTCTGACCGATAAGCCCTTCGGAGTCAATATTATGCTGATGAGCCCCCATGCCGACGAGGTCGCGGCTGCGGTGGTGGAAGAAAAGGTGCCTGTGGTGACCACAGGGGCCGGCTCGCCGGGGAAGTATATACCTGCCTGGAAAGAAGCGGGGATTGTCGTGATTCCCGTCGTGGCTTCGGTTGCGTCAGCCAAAATGGCGGTGCGCGCTGGGGCTGATGCACTCATTGCCGAGGGCCAGGAGTCGGGTGGACATATCGGTGAATTGACCACCATGACCCTGGTTCCTCAGGTATGCGACGCAGTGGAGGTTCCGGTGCTGGCGGCAGGCGGTATTGCGGATGGCCGTGGGATGGCGGCTGCTCTCATGCTGGGTGCGTGCGGCGTGCAGATGGGAACCCGCTTCCTGGTGGCATCTGAGTGCGGAGCCCATCGGAACTACAAGGATATGGTGCTGAAAGCCAGCGACATCTCCACGGTTGCTACGGGACGCCGCTTCGGTGGCAACACCTGCCGCTGCATCAAGAATCAGTTTACCCGGGATTTCCTCAAGGTTGAGTATCAACCGGAAACCACTGCGGAGGATGTGGCCATGCTGGGCAGCGGTGCCCTGAGAAGGGCGGCCGTGGAGGGCGATGTGCGCACCGGCTGTATCATGGCCGGACAAATTTCCGGGCTGGTCGGAAAGGAAATGCCTGCGGCCGATATCATCCGGGAGGTCTGCACTTCCTGCGAGGATCTGCTGAGGAGGGGTGACACATGGGTAGAATAGCCTTTGTTTTCTCCGGTCAGGGTGCGCAGCATCCCGGCATGGGGATGGATTTTTATGCGCAGGTACCGGCGGTCAAGGACCTGTTTGACCGTGCCGAGGCCATCTGCCCCGGAACGCTGGCGATCATGGATCATGGGGATGAGGAGGCACTCCGTGCCACGGAGAATACCCAACCCTGTCTGTACCTGGCCGACTTGGCTCCGGCCATGACGCTGGCGGAGCTTGGCGTCAAGCCGGAGGGAGTAGCCGGATTCTCCCTTGGAGAATTGCCTGCATTGGGCGTAGCCGGTGCATATGACCTGACGGATGGCTTTGCCTTGACCGTCAAGCGGGGTGCCTTCATGGGAGAGGCATCACGTAAGGTACAGACCGGCATGGCCGCTGTGGTCAAAATGACCAACGCCGCTGTGGAGGAGGCCTGCCGCAGCTTTTCCGAGGTATATCCCGTCAATTACAACTGTCCCGGACAGCTGGTGGTAGCCGGCGCCGCAGAGCACATGACCGCCTTTACCCAGCGCATCAAGGAACTGGGCGGCATGGCACTGCCCCTTAAGGTGGCGGGCGGTTTCCATTCTCCGTTCATGGACGGTGCGGCTGCGCAGTTTGCCGAGGTGCTGGCCGGAATGTCCTTTGATCCGCTTCAGATCCCCGTGTACGCCAATCGGACCGGAGCGCCTTATGAGGGACAGGTGGCCGATACCTTATCGGAGCAGATGAATCACCCTGTCCTGTGGGAAGCCACCGTTCGCCGCATGGCCGAGGACGGTTTTGATACCTTTGTGGAAACCGGAGTCGGCAATGTGCTGACCAAGCTGATCGGTAAGATCCTGCCCGGCATACGGGTGTACACCGCCTCCTCCCCGGAGGAATGCGGCCGCATTGCCGAGGAGGTGAAGGCTCATGCTTGAGGGACAGGTGGCGGTTGTCACAGGGGGGTCCCGGGGCATCGGGCGGGCGATCTGCCTGGAGCTGGCGCGGCAGGGTGCTCATGTAGCTTTTCTTTACGCTGGAAATCGGGAGGCGGCAGAAGAGACGCTGACGTCCCTGCGGGAGATCGGCGTGCCCTGTGCGGCCTACTGCTGTGACGTGTCGGATGCTGATGCGGTGGCAAAGACCTTCAAAGCTCTGGTGGGCGATATGGGAACGGTCGATATTCTGGTCAACAACGCCGGGATCACCCGGGACAAGCTGGCCATGATGATGCAGCCACAGGATTTTGACAGGGTGCTTGATGTCAACCTGTCCGGCGCTTTTTACTGCGTCAAGCAGGTTCTGCCTCTTATGGTGAAGAAGAGAGCGGGCCGTATTGTAAACGTGGCCTCGGTGTCAGGACTTATGGGCAATCCCGGACAGTGCAATTACGCTGCGGCTAAAGCAGGTTTGATCGGCCTGACCAAAACCCTTGCCAGGGAGCTTGCATCCCGGAACATTACCTGCAATGCAGTTGCGCCCGGCTTTGTGGAGACCGACATGACAGCCTCCCTGTCCGGCCAACGTGAGGCACTTACGGAGCGGATTCCTCTCCGCCGCTTTGCAAAACCGGAGGAAATAGCCCGCCTCGTGGCGTTCCTGTCGTCTCGGGATGCCGCTTATATCACCGGCGAGGTCATCCGCATCGACGGAGGATTGAATATATAACGCACGGTCACCTCTGAAAATTCTGATGTCCGCATCGGTGCACACAGAGTTCTTGGGGGTCTCCTTGTTTGAAAGGGGATCTTGCAGGTGGCCAAAGGCTATAACAGATCAGTGCACTGTGCATCAGTGCAGAAAGGTACGGTTACTTCATGAGTCGTAGAGTCGTCATTACAGGCATCGGTGCCATCACCCCCATTGGGAATCATGTGCCTGCCTATTTTGAGGGGCTTCGCAGCGGACACTGCGGTATCGCTCCCATCAGTCGGTTTGACGCCGACGCTTACAAAGCCAAGGTCTGTGCTGAGGTCAAGGATTTCGATCCGTCGGGCTGCTTTGACATTCTGGCCCGCCGCAAGACCGATTTGTATGTCCAGTATGCCGTCTGTGCCGCCCAGGAGGCGGTGGATGGCAGCGGAATCCTGGGCAAGGTGGACGAGGACATGCTGGGCGTGTATGTAGGCTCCGGTGTAGGCGGCATCAACACCAACTGCGAGGAATATGCCCGGCTTCTGGAGGGCGGTTCCCGCATGGTCAGCCCCCATTTCATCCCCAAAATGATCATCAATATTGCCGCCGGACAGATCGCCATTCGCTTCCATGCCCACGGTTCCGCCATGTGCATGTCCACCGCTTGCGCCACCGGCTCTACTGCCATCGGCGAGGCTTACCGTGCCATCAAGGACGGGTATCTGACCGCCGTGATCTGTGGCGGCAGTGAGGCCTCGGTCAATCCGCTGGCCATATCCGGCTTTGTCAATTGCATGGCCTTGTCTCAGTCCCCTGACCCGAATACCGCCTCCCTGCCTTTTGATAAACGTCGCGGCGGCTTTGTGCTGGGTGAGGGCGCAGCCATGTTGGTGCTGGAGGAATATGAGCACGCAGTCAGCCGCGGAGCAGAGATTTACGCCGAGGTCTGCGGGTATGGCGCCACCAGCGATGCGCATCATGTCACGGCTCCCGATCCTTCTGCCGTTCAGACTGCCCGTGCCATCGCGCTGGCTATGGACGGGATTGAGTATGACCCCGCCCGTACGTATGTCAATGCACACGGAACCGGCACCAAAATGAACGATAAGGTGGAAACAGCCGCCTTTAAGCGGTTCTTTGGTCAGGGAGCATACTCGCTGCATATCAGCTCCACCAAATCCATGACGGGTCATATGCTGGGTGCCGCCGGGGCTGCGGAGGCGTTGGCCTGTGTATTGGCGCTGCAGGAGGACCTGGTGCCGCCGACCATCCATCTGGAAGAGCCGGATCCCGAGTTGGATCTGGATTATACGCCCTGTCACGCGGTGCATACTCCCCTTGATCTTGCGATTTCTACCTCTCTTGGATTCGGCGGTCATAATACATGTCTCGCGTTCAGGAAGGTGAAGGCATGACCCGGGAAGAACTGATGAAGCTTTTACCCCACCGGGAGGATATGCTCCTTCTGGATGAGGCAGAGGTCGTGGATGGATGCGCGCATGGCAAGCGACTGATTCGGGGAGATGAGTTTTTCCTCCGGGGGCATTTTCCCGGCGACCCCATTGTCCCGGGGGTCATCCAATGTGAGATTTTGGCTCAGTCCGCCTGCGTTCTGCTGGGCGGCATGCAGGGAAAGCGGGTCAGGACGCTGTTCACCGGACTGGATCAAGTGCGCTTCAAACACCCGGTGCGTCCCGGCGACCTGTTTGAGACAGTGTGCGAGATTGAAAAGAGCAAGGGGCCTTTCTATTGGGCAAAGGGAAAAGGGTATGTAGGCAAGGACCTGTGCGTCAGCGCATCCTTCTCCTTTGCCGTATACCCGGAGGAGGAGTCGGATGAACGTTGAATTTTTCCCGTTTCGCAAACAGCCGGCCAAGGCTGCACCTTTGCCGGAGGCTGAATTTGATGTGACCTGCTCAGCCTGCAAGGCGGTGCATAAGCGTTCGACCCTGCTGGCCTGCGGGTATATATGCCCGGCCTGCGGCGCATATGTCCGTATGCCGGCCAGAGACAGGATCCGCTCTTTAGCTGATCCTGACAGCTTTACGGAGCTTGACCCTACGGTCACCTCGGTGGATTTTCTGCAGTTTCCCGATTACCAGAAAAAGCTGGATAAAGCAAAAGCGGCCACAGGCGAGTTGTCGGCGGTGGTCACGGGTGTGATGCGGGTAGGGGGATTGCCCTGTGCTGTATTCGCACTGGATTCCCGGTTTGTCATGGCCAGCATGGGCTCGGCGGTGGGGGAGAAGATCACCCGCCTGTTTGAGTTTGCAATCAAGAAGCGTCTGCCTGTTCTGGGCGTGACCTGCTCAGGGGGTGCGCGGATGCAGGAGGGGATTGTCTCCCTGATGCAAATGGCCAAATGCAGCGGCGCTGTCCGCAAGCACAGCGATGCCGGCTTGCTGTATGCCGTCCTGCTCACCGATCCTACCACCGGCGGGATGACAGCCTCCATTGCGATGGAGGGGGATGTGATTTTTGCGGAGCCGGGAGCCCTGGTGGGTTTTGCCGGACGGAGGGTCATCGAACAGACCACCGGCGCCACGCTACCGGGCGATTTTCAGCGGGCGGAATTTCTGAAGGAACACGGCTTTGTGGACATGATCCTGCCTCGTGAGAGGCAGAAGGAGATCATCGGCCTGCTTCTCCGTCAACACAGCACGGGAAAGGAGAAATGGGTATGACGGCATATGAAAGAATGAAAGCGGTGCGATCCTCCACCCGCCCCAAGGGAAGCGAGTTTGCAGAACGGTTGTTTACAGAGCGGATTGAGTGTTGCGGTGACCGCCGGTATGCCGATGACCCGGCCATCCTAGCGGGGATCGGGTATCTGGGAGATGTTGCTGTTACCTATCTTGTGATGGATAAGGGCATCAGCTTGGATGAACGCATCAAAAAGCACTTCGGCTGCCCCATGCCGGAGGGATACCGCAAGGCACTCCGGCAGATGAAGCTGGCGGAAAAGTTTCACCGCCCGGTGGTAGCCCTGATCGATACCTTAGGTGCCTATTGCGGCGCGGACGGAGAAGAACGGGGGCAGGGACAGGCCATTGCCGAGAATCTGGTGGAAATGATGGGACTCAGAACTCCCATCGTGTCAGTGGTAATCGGCGAGGGAGGCAGCGGCGGCGCATTGGCTTTGGGCGTAGCTGACCGGGTGTATATGCTGGAGAACGCTGTCTACTCTGTCATCACGCCGGACGGGTGCGCCAGTATCATATGGAAGGATGCTGCCCGGGTGCAGGATGCGGCCAACTGTTTGCATATCACCGCAGAGGACATGGTGACATACGGTGTGGCAGAGGGGATTATAAAGGAAGATTTTGATCATTTTGACAACATGTGCGAAGACATGAAAACACAGCTGCTCCGGGATATCCGTACCCTTTCCTCGGAGTCTGTTTCCCGTCTGTTGAGGAACCGATACAACCGGTTCCGAAGAATAGGCGTGTATGAGGAGGCATGGAAGTAATCATATGGAGCCGTTATATAAAGAATTTTGTTCTGTGGATAAAGACACGGGGCGTATGGCATTGCATGTCCCGGACACCTTTAATTTCGCTTATGATGTAGCAGACCGCATAGCCCGCGAGGAACCGGAGCGGCGTGCGCTGGTATGGGTGCAGGATGAAAGCTGTATCCTGTATCCGGTAACCGATGTGCATGAGCGTACCTTCACTTTTTCCGATCTGTCCCGCCTGTCCAACCAGGCGGCACACTGCCTGGCTGCCCGGGGGGTGCGTAAAGGGGATCGGGTGCTGCTCATGATGAAGCGCCATTACGCTTACTGGTATATTCTGCTGGCTCTGCATAAACTGGGAGCCGTGGCTCTCCCGGCTGCCTGTATGCTTAACGAGGAGGAACTGATCCATCGGATCAGCACGACCCGTATTTCGCAGGCCGTCTGTCTGGGAGAGCAGGCCCTGTGCGAGAAGGTGGGGAGAGCCGCCCGGGAGACAGGCTCGGTACGCAGTCTCTTCTGCATTGGGGCGGAGCAGCCGGGCTTTGAAAGACTGGATACCGCCATTGAGACTTACCCCGACACGTTTGAACGCGTGGAGACCCGGAAGGAGGATCCATTGCTCCTGTACTTTACCTCCGGCACAACGGGGAAATCCAAGATCGTCCTTCAGGATGGCGTGTACCCGCTGGCACACATTCCCACTGCTCTCGTGTGGCAGAATGTCCGAGATCGCGGGCTGCATCTTTCGATGGCCGACACCGGGTGGGCCAAGGCATCCTGGGGTAAGATCTACGGGCAATGGCTGTGCGGCAGTGCGGTCATGGCGTATGATTATGATGCGTTCTCTGCGGCCCATTTGATGGAGGTGCTCCGTACCTGCGGAGTGACCACCTTCTGTGCTCCGCCGACCATTTACCGCTTCCTTGTCAAGAATCGCATGCTGGATGACGGATTCGGCACAGTGGAATATGCCACTACGGCCGGAGAAGCACTCAATGCCGAGATCATTGATAGGTTTTGGGAGTCGACCGGACTACAGATTCATGCCGGGTACGGACAGACCGAATCCACCCTGCTGGTGGCCGACTTTGTCGGGGAGGCGGTTCGCCCCGGCGCGATGGGACACCCCTCACCGCTGTACCGTCCCATCATCGTCAACGAGGAGGGGAAGGAAACCGCTCCCGGCGAGTTGGGGGAGATTGTCATCCCACCGGAGGATCGCGGCCGTGCCGGGTTGTGCATGCCGCCTGAGAAGGCGGGTATGGAGCTGGGCGGCACGGTGTGGGTCGGCGACATGTACCACACCGGGGACATTGCGTACCGGGACGAGGACGGATACTTCTGGTTTGTCGGACGGGTAGACGATGTCATCAAGTCCAGTGGATACCGGGTCAGTCCCTTCGAGATAGAAAGCATTCTGATTCAGCATCCGGCCGTGATGGAGTGTGCTGTAGTGGGTGTCAAGGACGAGGACAGAGGTTTTGTCGTCCAGGCCACAGTGGTGCTTCGAGATGGGTATGCGCCGGATCGCGCCATGACTCATGATCTGCGTGCCTTTGTCAGGGCCAAGGCCGCTGATTATAAGGTACCGCGTATCATCCGGTACGCCAAAGCCCTGCCTAAGACATTCAGCGGGAAGATCCGCCATGTGGAGCTGCGGGAGGCCGAGGCCGCCAAGAGCTGAGGTCCGGATAAGGATCGGAAAAAGTGCCGAAAATAAACGGAATATCAAAATAAAATTGTGGCGTAATGCCGGGAAATCTTTCTTGACATCCGATGAATTCTATGCTATAATGTTAGCATCCTGTAGGTATGGGCGGAAAGCCTGCACCGTATCCGTTACTCCCTTTCGGGGGCGGGAGGTGAGTACCTGCAAAAAGGCGATGACGAAGACGGTTGAAGCTGTTTATTTCAGAGAGCCGGTGGTTGGTGAAAATCGGTGTAGACAGGTTCGCAGACCTCTCCCTTCCGAGCCGGAGGACTGAACGCACGGGGTGTCAGTAGGTTTTCCCGCAGATGCTGCGTCAGTGCATGGGGATTGCAGGATCCCGTGAGTGACAGCCTGAGGCTGTAATTTGAGTGGTACCGCGAGTGTAACATACACCCGTCTCAAAGAAAGATTCTTTGAGATGGGTGTTTTTGTACATCCGGAACGAAAAGGAGTGGTTTTATGCTGACATTGGAAATGGTTTTTCATGCACAGATGGTTCTCAGAAATATCATTCGGGAAACCTCATTGGTGCCTGCTTACGGGATTACGCGGCAGTGCAATCTCTATCTTAAGCCGGAAAATCTGCAGATCACAGGTTCCTTCAAGGTGCGGGGGGCCGGGTATAAAATCGCTACCCTGACCGACGAGGAAAAGAAGAGAGGCGTGATTGCTTGTTCCGCAGGGAATCATGCGCAGGGCGTGGCCCTGGCCGCCTCCCGGCAAGGCATCAAGTCCCTTATCTGTCTACCGGACTCTGCCCCCATTTCCAAGATCGAGGCCACCAAGGCCTACGGAGCGGAAGTATGTATTGTGGAAGGCTGTTACGATGACGCATACCAGAAAGCTCTGGAGCTGAAGGATGAGAAGGGATATACCTTTGTGCATCCTTTTGATGATGAGGGGGTGATTGCCGGACAGGGGACCATCGGACTGGAGATCCTGCATGATCTGGAAAACATAGATGCCGTGGTGGTGCCGGTAGGAGGCGGCGGACTGATCTCCGGAATCGCCTATGTCATCAAATCCATCCGTCCCTCCGTCAAGGTATACGGCGTTCAAGCGGCGGGGGCACCCAGCATGTACCAGTCTGTCAGGGACGGGAAAATCAAATGCCTAGACAGTGTACATACCATTGCGGACGGAATCGCTGTCAAACAGCCGGGTGTCAACACCTTTGACTGCGTCAGCCGTTATGTCGATGACCTCGTCCTTGCGACGGAGGACGAGGTATCTTCCGCCATCCTGGCTCTCATTGAAAAGCAAAAGATGATCGCCGAGGGGGCGGGTGCCGCTTCTGTGGCGCCTGTCATGTTCAACAAACTGCCACTGGAACATAAGAATGTGGTCTGCGTAGTCTCCGGCGGCAATATCGATGTGACCAGCCTGTCCCGTGTCATTGAGCGGGGTCTCATCAAGTCGGGCCGCTCCAGTAACCTGCTGATCGAGCTGGTCGACAAGCCGGGTCAGCTGAAGGACGTCTCCCGCATCATCGCCGACTGCGGCGGCAATGTCACCAGCGTCCACCACGAACGCAACGGCCATACCGAGAGCGTCAACGGCTGCTACCTGCGCATCCATATGGAAACCAGAAACTATGAGCATGCTCAGCTCATCACCCGTTCCCTTGAGGATGAGGGATTCAAAATCATACACGAAAAGGAGTAATTGTCATGAGTCAGTCTATATACACCGAAAAAGCCCCCCAGGCTGTGGGTCCTTACTCCCAGGCCGTTGTGACCGGCGGCATGGTATATACGTCGGGACAGATCGCCATCAATCCAGCAACCAACAGCGTGGAGGCAACCACCATCGAGGCGCAGACAGAACAGATATGCAGGAATTTGGCAGCCGTGCTGGAGGCCGCCGGATCGTCTTGGGACAAGGTGGTCAAGACCACTTGCTTCCTGGCAGACATGGGTGACTTTGCTGCCTTTAATGAGGTCTACGCACGCTATTTTGTGACAAAGCCGGCCCGCTCCTGCGTAGCGGTCAGGACACTGCCTAAGAATGTGCTGGCTGAGGTAGAGGTCATCGCCGAGATCGGCTGATGCGGACGGCGTTTGACGGCCCGCATGACAGCAGTTGGCCGAACAAGAGAGATCGGATAAGGAGAAAACGAGCATGATGGATGCGAGCAAATACAGGATCGGGTATTATCCTGCTCCGGGTCAGTACACCCATTGGGTCACCAAGGATCATATAGAAAAACCACCTGCCTGGTGCAGTGTGGACATGCGGGATGGCAATCAAAGCCTTGTCGTGCCTATGAGCTTTGATGAAAAACTGGATTTTTACCGCCTGCTCCTTCAGGTGGGATTCAAGGAGATCGAGGTCGGTTTCCCGGCTGCCAGCGAAACCGAGTATGATTTTTTGAGAGCGCTGATCGATCGGAAGATGATTCCGGATGATGTGACAGTCCAGGTACTGACCCAGTGCCGGGAGCATATCATCCGCAAGACCTTCGAGGCCTGCAAGGGTGCGCCCAGCGCTATCATCCATTTTTATAATTCCACCAGCTTGGTACAAAGGGAACAGGTCTTCCGCAAGTCTAAGGAGGAAATCAAGCAGATTGCCGTGGATGGCGCGCAGCTTGTCAAGAAGCTGGCAGCCGAGTATGAGGGAAATTTCCGCTTTGAGTATTCACCCGAGAGCTTTACAGGTACCGAGCCGGAGTACGCCCTGGAGGTGTGTAATGCCGTACTGGACGTGCTGGAGCCCTCCCCGACTAACAATGTCATCATCAATCTGCCTGTTACGGTGGAAATGAGTCTTCCACATATATATGCTTCCCAGGTGGAGTATATGTGCAGCAACCTTAAGTATCGTCCCTATGTGACGGTGTCTCTCCATCCCCACAATGACCGGGGAACCGGCGTGGCGGACACCGAGCTGGCCCTGCTGGCCGGGGCCGACCGGGTCGAAGGCACCCTGTTCGGAAACGGGGAACGCACCGGTAATGTGGACATTGTGACACTGGCTATGAATATGTACTCCCACGGTGTGGATCCGGGACTTGACCTGTCTGATATGCCCCACCTGGTGGAGGTGTACGAAAAGTGCACCCGAATGCATGTGTATGAGCGATCTCCTTATGCCGGGGCATTGGTCTTTGCCGCTTTTTCAGGCAGCCATCAGGATGCCATCGCTAAGGGGATGAAGTACAGGCAGGAAAAAGAACTTCATCAGTGGAATGTGCCCTACATTCCCATCGATCCGCACGATATCAATCGTACCTATGATGCCGACATCATCCGGGTCAACTCTCAGAGTGGAAAGGGCGGCATCGGGTATCTTCTGGAGCAGGTGTACGGATACGTCCTGCCGGCCGGCATGCGGGAGCACTTGAGCTATCTGTGTAAGTCAGTATCGGATCATGAGCATAAGGAGCTGAAGGCGCCGGAGGTGCTGGAAATCTTTAAGAGCCACTACTTTTTGAGCAGTTCCTCTATCATGGTTGCCAGTATGGAATTCACCCGCCGTAAGGATGGGGTGGAAACAGAGATTGTTTTTGTCAAGGACGGTGTCCGCACTACTGTTAAGGCGACGGGGAACGGTTCGCTGGATGCGGTCAGCAACGCTTTGAAAAAGTTCAGCGGGGTTCAATATGTCCTGCAGGTGTATACCGAGCACAGCATGCAGGAGAAGGGCTCCGGCAGTGTGGCTGTGGCGTATATCGGTATTAAGAGCACAGACGGCGTTATGAGCTGGGGAGCGGGAAGCGATACCGATATCATCCACGCCGGAGTCGATGCGTTGATGAGCGCTTTCCACAATATGTGTCAGGAATGACGCACCTGTAACGCAGCAGGAATAGATAGTTCACCGCCAGGATAACGAATTGCAAGGAGGATTGTGTATGGGAATGACCATGACGCAAAAGATTCTCGCATACCATGCGGGACTTGACAGAGTAGAGCCGGGGCAACTGATCCGGGCCAAGCTGGATCTGGTGCTGGGAAATGATATCACCACTCCAGTGGCCGTCAATGAATTCAAAAAATCCGGCTTTGACTGCGTGTTCGACAAGGATCGCATAGCGATTGTGCTGGATCACTTTGTCCCCAACAAGGACATCAAGGCCGCCAAGCAGTCCAAGCAGTGCCGTCAGTTTGCCAACTGCCAC
>CAZQAI010000023.1:0-12970 GCA_964591305.1 uncultured Clostridium sp. | reverse complement strand
ATTTTGAAAGTTCTTAGGAGTCCAGAACCCTTCTTTCAAGAAGGGTTCTGGCGTTTCTTCGTTTCTTCGTTTCTTCGTCCCCTCGCTCCTTCGTTCCTTCGCTTCTTTAAACAGTTCCGCCGCACAACCGTATTGACAAATGTTTGGAGATATGGTAGAATACAGCTGTTCCATCGGAGGATAGGACGGCTGTTTTTGCATACCGATTCTTGATGCCCATAAATTTACGCAACACCAGAAAGGAACACACAAAGATGAGAATCAACGAAAAATTCGATGCTCTGAACGGACAGACCACTGACCCACGGACCCGACGCTACCTGGCCCCCAAGCGGGTCGTGCTGACAGAGGGCGATGTATCCTGCCCCGAATCCCTTCTCCGTGAAAAGAGCAACCAGATTACCCTGGTGACCGGAGAAAATTGCACGCTGCGCAACACCCCCGGAAAGCCCCACGCGAAGCTCGTGCTGGATTTCGGCATTGAGTTTGCCGGCAGTGTCCGGCTGATGATTTGGGGCGTACAGGGGCCCCACAACCGGACAGACATCAACGTCCGCTTCGGCGAGAGCGTCATGGAGGCCATCACCCCCCTGTTTGAAAAAAACACCACCAACGACCATGCCATCCGTGACCGGGTGATGAATGTGGGCATGCTGTCGGCCTGCGAAACCAACGAGTCAGGCTTCCGGTTCGTATGCGTTGAGCTGCTGGAGGACGAGGCGCTGGTGCAGTTCAAGGCGGTTCAGGGTGTGTTCCACTACCTGGATCTGGACTATGTCGGTTCCTTCTCTTGCTCCGATGAAACCCTCAACCACATATGGGACACCGCTGCCTACACCGCCCACCTGAACATGCAGGAGTACCTGTGGGACGGCATCAAGCGGGATCGCCTGGTGTGGATCGGCGATATGCACACCGAGGTCAACACCATCCTGACCGCCTTTGGCTACCAGGACATTGTGCCCCGCTCCCTGGATGTGGTGAGGGATGAGACACCGGTGGGACAGTGGATGAACGGCATTTCTTCCTACTCCATCTGGTGGCTGCTCATTCACTGTGACTGGTACCGTGCCTTTGGCGACCGGGCCTACCTTGAGGAGCAGAGGGAGTACCTGCGGGGACTTCTGACCGTGCTGGCCGGCTGCGTGGATGAGGCAGGCATCGAGCATATGCCCGAAGGCCGTTTCCTGGATTGGCCCAACAATGCCGATCCGGTGGCTATCCATGCCGGACTGCAGGCATTGCTCAAAATCGCACTGGACAAGGGCGCCGGCCTGCTCCGGGTGCTGGGGGAGGACGACACCGCCGCCCTTTGTGAGGCGTCAGCAGCCAGGATGACCAAACATGTGCCCGACTGCGGCTCCTCCAAACAGGCAGCGGCCCTGCTGGCTCTCTCCGGTCTTGGCGATGCCGGTGACATCAACGAAAAGGTGCTGACCCCCGGCGGCGGGCATGGCTACTCCACCTTCTTTGGCTACTACATTCTGGCGGCCAAGGCTATGGCCGGCGATTATGCCGGCGCTCTGAACGACATGAAGGAGTACTGGGGCGGCATGCTAGACATGGGTGCCACCACCTTCTGGGAGGATTTTAACCTTGACTGGATGAAGAACGCCGGGCGTATTGACGAGGTCGTGCCCGAGGGTATGGTGGACATTCACGGCGACTACGGCGCCTACTGCTATGTCAAGTTCCGTCATTCCCTCTGCCACGGCTGGGCTTCCGGCCCCTGTCCCTACCTGTCCAACTACGTGCTGGGTGTCCGGAATCTGGCTCCCGGCAAGTACGAGGTCAAGCCAGAGCTGGCCTGGCTGGATTGGGCCAAGGGTACCTACCCGACTCCCCGGGGCCCCATCTCAGTGTGGGCCTTCAAGGGTCAGGACGGAAAGGTCAATGTGCAGGTTGATGCGCCGGCGGGCATCGAGATTGTACGCTGATCCCGCTCACGTTCCGCTTGTGTCCGAGAACTGGCTCTTTTTTGAAAGTTCTTGAGGATAGAAGGGGGCCGGGGGAGGAAAGGAACTTCTTTCAAGAAGTTCCTTTCCTCCCCCGGCTGAACTGTCTTTTACCCTGAGAATTTTATGTAAAAGGCTTGCTTTTTTTTGCGCAATATGATACAATATCCACTGTCCGCGCGGTGAGTTCGTAACCATCCTCACCTAAAACAAAACTAAGGAGATACCCTGCCGTACAGGTCGGGGCTTGTTCATGCATGAACGCACAAAAGAAACCCGGATCCCGCCCCGACCACGCGGGCATCCGCTACATTGTCGAAGCGGCCATGATTGCCGCTCTGTATGTCGCCCTGACCGTGCTGTGTGCCCTGGCCGGCCTTGCCTCCATGCCCATTCAGGCCAGGCTGTCCGAGGCGCTTTGCATTCTGACCCTTTACACCCCCGCCGCTGTGCCGGGGCTGTTCATCGGGTGTCTGCTGGCCAACCTTCTGACCGGGGGCGTGGTCTGGGACATCGTGTTCGGCTCCCTGGCCACCCTCCTGGGCGCTATGGGAGGCCGCATCCTGGCCCACCTCGCCGGACGGGCTGCCCGCGCGGGATACGACCGCCGGGCCCGCACACTGACCTGGTTTGTCCCCCTGCCTACTGTGCTGTCCAACACCGTGATCGTGCCCTTTGTCCTGCGGTACGCCTACTCGATAGAGGATGCCCTGTCCTTCCTTTTCCTGACTGTCGGGCTGGGTGAAGTACTGTCGGCCTGGATATTCGGCCTCCTTCTCCTTGCCGTATGCAAAAGGAGAAAGAGACTGCCGTTTGATACATAACCCCCCGATTCCGATTGTCTATCAGAATCTGAAAAAAAGGAGATGATCTGCCATTCGACGGCTGTTGGCCTATATGAGGCCTTATTTCGGAAGGATGAGTGTGGGACTCATCATCAAAATTGCCGGTACCTTGGCAGAGCTGACACTCCCGTACATCCTCAGCACCATTCTGGACGATGTCATTCCGGATGTGGTGGAAACAGGAACCGGAAACCGGCAGGGGATATACACCATTCTTCTCTGGGGCGGTCTTATGGTGCTCGGCGCCGTGGCGGCCCTGCTTTTCAATATTATCGCCAACCGCATGGCCGCACGGGTGGCTCGGGATACCGCCCGCTCCATCCGGCACGACCTGTTTGACAGCACCCTCCGGCTGAGCTGCGCCCAGGCGGATGCCTTTACTGTGCCCAGTCTGGAATCCCGCCTGACCTCCGACACATACAATGTCCACCATCTGGTGGGTATGATGCAGCGGCTGGGTGTCCGTGCGCCCATCCTGCTCCTGGGCGGACTGCTCATTACACTGGCGCTTGATCCGGTGCTGACCCTGGTCATGCTGTGCATTCTGCCCCTCATTGCCTTGACCGTCTGGCTGGTGTCCCGCAGAGGGGTGCCTCTGTACCGTAAGGCTCAGCAGTCCGGAGACGCCATGGTACGGGTGGTGCGTGAGGATGCCCAGGGCATTCGGGTCATCAAGGCGCTGTCCCGCAAGGCCTACGAGAAAGACAGGTACCGCCAGGTCAACGACCGCCTCAAGCAGGATGAGCTCCGTGCCTCCTTCGTTATGGCCATCTCCAATCCCCTCATCAACCTGTTCCTCAACCTGGGACTGGTGGCGGTGCTGGCCGTAGGCGCTTGGCGGGTCAACCTAGGCGACTGCAAACCCGGAAAGATCATCGCCTTCATTCAATACTTTACCCTGCTGTCCAACGCTCTCCTGTCCCTTACCCGCATTTTCATGATGTTCACCAAGGGCTCCTCCTCCATGAACCGCATCAATGAGGTGGTAGATGCCGCCAGAGCCACAGAAGCGGCTGCCCCGACCGAGGTCACGGGATCGTCCTCTCCTGCTGCAGACCGTACAGCGACAGCCGAACCGCTGCCCAACGGTATACCGGGATCCGGAGCTCTTGCTTCGGGCCAAACCTCCGTACCCTCCCGTGCTCCCCGGGACAGCTTTCTGCGCTTTGACCATGTGACCTTCTCCTATCGGGGCAAGACCGATAACCTGCACGACATCACCTTTTCCCTGCGGCAGGGCGGAACACTGGGCATCATCGGCGCCACCGGCAGCGGCAAAACCACCCTGCTTTCCCTCTTGCTCCGCTTTTACCATCTTCCCGAGGGTGCGGGTGCCATCCGCATCGACGGGCGGGATATCCGGGATATGGCGCCCGAGGAACTGCGAAGCCGGTTCGGCATTGCCATGCAGAATGACTTCCTGTATGCGGGCACCGTTGATGACAACATCGACTTTGGCCGGGGTCTGACCCACGAGCAGGTGGAAAAGGCCGCACGGCTGGCGCAGGCCCACGATTTTATCTGCGCGTTGCCTGACGGATATGGGCACCGTCTGACCTCCAAGGGCACCAATCTCTCCGGAGGACAGCGTCAACGTCTGCTGATTGCCCGGGCTCTGGCAGGTGAGCCGGACATTCTGATTCTGGATGATGCTTCCTCCGCTTTGGACTACCGCACCGATGCCTGCTTGCGCCAGGCCTTGCGGGAGGATGCGGCTGCACGCCTCGGAGGCGCCCCCACCACGGTGGTGGTGGCCCAGCGGGTCAGTTCCATCAAGCATGCCGACTTGATCCTGGTGTTGGATGGCGGATGTGTCATCGGAGCGGGAACTCACGATCAGTTGATATCCGACTGCCCCCTCTACCGGGATATTGCGCATTCACAGATGGGAGGTGCGATTCTTGAATAATCACAGCGGCCCTATGGGGCGTTCCGCAGACAAGGCGGGGGCCGGATCCCCGCCTCCCAGCCGGGCAGGCATGAAGCGGATTTTCGGCCGGATATGCCTCTACCTTCTGCGTTATAAGTGGGCTGTCCTGGCGGCCCTTGTGATGATGCTGACCTCCAATCTGCTGGCTCTGGCCGGCCCCAAGCTCTCGGGGCTGGTCATTGACGCCATCGAACCGGGACGCGGAGCGGTGGATTTTGATACGGTGATCCGCTATTGCATCATGCTGGGTATCTGCTATGCGGTGTCTGCCGGACTGTCCTACGCACTGGCGGCCCTGATGGCGTGGATCAGCCAGCAGGTCAGCCACACCATGCGGGCGCAGGTGTTCGCCCACCTGACCGAACTGCCGGTGGGGTATTTTGACACCCATCAGACCGGGGACATTGTCAGCCACATTTCCTACGATATCGACACGGTCAACGCCTCCCTGTCCAACGATCTGCTGCAGATCTGCTCCAGTGTGGTCACGGTGGTGGGGTCGCTGATCATGATGCTGACCATATCCCCCCTGCTGCTGTGTGTGTTTGCCTTTACCGTGCCAGTGTCCATTCTGTTCACCCGGTACAAGACAAGGAAGATCCGTCCCCTGTTCCGGCGGCGTTCGGCTATGCTGGGTCAACTGAACGGGTACTCCGAGGAAATGCTGTCGGGACACCGCACCATCAAGGCCTACCACCGGGAGGCGGTGATGGTCGGACGCTTTGACGGGCACAACACCGAAGCCTGCGAGGCCTACTACCGGGCCGACTACCAGGGAGCCATCATCGGCCCCTCTGTCAACTTCATCAACAACCTCTCTCTGGCCTTCATCACGGTGCTGGGTGGCATCTTCTACCTGCTGTCCCTAACAGTGGCCGGGCTGCCATCCCTGTTGGTGGTGAATTTGGGCGATGTGTCGGCTTTTGTACAGTATTCCCGTAAATTTTCCGGCCCCATCAATGAGTTCGCCAACATTCTCAGTGAGTTCCAGTCAGCCTGCTCGGCGGCAGAGCGGGTGTTCTCTCTACTGGATGAACCGACAGAGCCTGCCGATGCTCCGGATGCTGTCGAGCTGACCGATGTCCGGGGGGAGGTGGACATGTCGGATGTGCACTTCGGCTACCTGCCGGAAAAAGAGATTCTGCACGGTCTGACCCTGCATGTCGACCGGGGACAGCTCATTGCCATTGTGGGCCCCACAGGAGCGGGCAAGACCACCGTTATCAACCTGCTGATGCGGTTTTACGACGCCGACAGTGGGCTCATCACGCTGGACGGGCACCCGCTGCCCGCCGTGACCCGGGACAGTCTGCGGCGGGCTTACACCATGGTGCTGCAGGACACCTGGCTGTTCTGTGGGACTGTCTATGACAATATTGCCTATGGCTCCGACGGTGCCTCCATGGAGGCAGTGGTAAAGGCCGCCAAAGCGGCCCGGATCCATGACTTTATTGAGGGACTGCCAGGCGGCTACATGACGGTGCTCTCTGACGACGGCGTGAATATTTCCAAGGGGCAGAAGCAGCTGCTGACCATCGCCCGGGCCATGCTTTCGGATGCGCCGGTGTTGATTCTGGACGAAGCCACCTCCAATGTGGATTCCCGCACCGAACAGCTGATCCAGGAGGCTCTTTATGCCCTCATGAGAGGGCGCACCTGCTTTGTCATTGCCCACCGTCTGTCCACCATTCAGAATGCCGACCGCATTCTGGTGGTGCGAGGCGGGGTCATCGAGGAGCAGGGTACTCACAACCAGCTGCTGGCCGCCGGTGGCTTTTACGCCTCACTATACAATGCACAGTTTTCGTAAGGACTGGTTTTTGTTGGGCTGGCTCGCTGTATCAGTGAGCCAGCCCGAACTCTCTTTCCAAGAATCTGATAGCCATATTCCCGGCCGAGGATGTCTCAGATTCTTCCTACCTTACAGTTCAATCAGATTTTTAGGGCTGTGAGTGAAGTTATGAACGGTGCCGTCGGGGAGGACGGTGATCATATCTTCTATGCGGCAGCCGTACTTTCCCTCAAGGTAAATGCCCGGTTCGACAGTCACCACATGCCCGGGAGCAAGACAGACATCGGACGCGGAGGACGCCGCAAAGCGGGGGGACTCATGGATGAAAAGCCCCACACCGTGACCCAGACTGTGCCCGAAGCAGCCTTGGTACCCGGCTCCGTCGATGATGTCACGGGCTACCTTGTCTGCCTCACAGCAAGGCATGCCCACATGGAGGGACTCAAGGGCCGTAAGCTGCGCCGAAAGCACCGTATGGTACAGCCGCTTCATGTCGTCGTCAGCCTTCCCCAGAACCACGGTGCGGGTCATGTCTGCGCAGTACCCGTTGTAGCGTGCCCCGAAATCCATGGTGAAAAAGCCTTTTTCAAGCTTGACCGGACGGGGAACACCGTGGGGACGGGAGGAGTTGGCGCCGGACACCGCAATGGTCTCAAAGGCCGTTCCCTCGGAGCCGTGCGCCCTCATGTAAAATTCAAGTTCCAGAGCAACCTCCAGCTCGGTGCGTTCCGGTGTAATGAAATCCAGAATATGGGTAAACGCATCGTCAGTCAGCCGTTGGGCCTCGGTCATGCAGGCAATCTCCGTGGCATCCTTATACAGACGCAAACGCTCCAGGAGGCGAGAACCACCGGTCAGCAGCTCCACCCCGGGAAAAGTCTCAGCAAAGCGGATACGCAGAGCGCAGGATACCGCCTCCTCCTCATAGCACAGCCCTTTGACACCGTGCTCATTCAAAAGACGTGCAACGTACCGAAGCATGGAGGTGTCCGGCATGACGACCTGGCACTCAGCAGGATCGGCCGCAGCCTTTGCGGCCTCAATGTAACGGAAGTCAGCCAACAGGTAGGCCGTGTCCGGCAGAACCAGTACGTAGCCGTCGGTATAGTTCAAGCCGGTCAGATAACGTTGATTCAGCTCGGAAGAGATCAGCACCGCCGGCACTTGGGCGGCGGACATGGCGGATTGCAGCTTTTTCAAATGAGACATGACAGTCACCATTCCTTTTTTATTATTTTTCTTATTTTCTTGCGGGGAGGAAGCTTTCATGAAAGAAAGCTTCCTCCCCGCACCCCTCCTTCAAAGAACTTTCATATATTTGGTTTAAAGTTCTTTGGAGTCCAGACCCTTTCTTTCAAGAAAGGGTCTGGCGTTTTCCCGTTCTTTTCGCCTATATACCTGCCGCCTTTTGCCAGTATGTTTTCATGGTCAACGCGTCCTCGGGCATGGTGCCGTCCGATTCGCAGATGATGCGAGGGGAGAGATCATCCTTGATGATGGCCTCGATGAGCGGCTCAAAGGCAGGGCCATACACTTGATCCACAAATGTCAGATGTTTCTTTTCACCGGCGTCGGTATACTGAATTTTAGAAAAATGGCAGTGAAGCGTGCGGGCGTATCCGTCCCCCAGGGCAAGGGCGATGGTGTCAAAGATTCGGCGGTAGCTGTCGCAGTCGGGGAAGGCACCTCCCCTTTCCCGGGCATTCAAATGGCCAAAATCCACCACCGGATGGAAATGGGGATCGACCCGGCACTGCTGGATGACCTCCTCCAGCGTGCCCAGCTGATTCACCTTGCCCATGGTTTCAATACCCAGACGGATAGAGGTATCCCCCACCGCTTCCATCACCCGGGCCAGCGTGTCGCAGGACAGACGCATGGCCTCATCCCGGGAGGTTTTCCCGGCGCTGCCGCTGTGAATGACAATGGTATCCGCTCCCAGAAGCCCGGCGGCCCAGAGAGACTTCTGAATGTAGTCCACGCTTTTAAGCCGCGTTTCCTCCTCTGTGCCGGACAGGGAAATGAAGTAAGGCGTGTGCAGGGACATGAGGATGCCATGGGTTCTGGCTTCCTCGCCAATGCGGCGGAGAACCGCCTCTCCGGCGTTGACACCTCGTCCCGCCTCGTACTCATAGGCGTCCAGCCCGTGTCGCTTCAACCAAGCCGGAGCCTCGGCCGTGGATTTTCCTCCCTCCTGCTTGAACCAGTCCCCGTTTCCACCGGGGCCAAAGGTGGGATGACTCATGTGCGTTTCTCCTTCTTTGTCTTTTTCTTTGCGGGGAGAAAACTTTCTTGAAAGAAAGTCTTCTCCCTGCAGTCTCTTTCAAAGAACTTCAAAACAATGTCTTTGCATTAAAGTTCTTGGGAGTCCAGACCCTTTCTTTCAAGAAAGGGCCTGGCGGGGTGCGGGGCGGAGCCCCGGCGTTCTCCCACGGGGTGCCATTGACCTGACCCAGCCTTGGGGGGCGCTCACGGCCGCCCCCCAAACCCCCCGGCCCATCAGGTTTATATTGGCAAGGGCTGGCGCCCTTGCCAATCCCCCCGCATGAACGGGAGGCCGTTCTCTTCTTGACAGAGCGGATTTTGGCAAGAAAGTTCTTGGGAGTTCAGAACCCTTCTTTCAAGAAGGGTTCTGGCGGGGTGCGGGGCGGAGCCCCGGCGTTCTCCCACGGGGTGCAGTTCTTTGGTGTCCGGAACCTCTCTTTCAAGAAAGGGTCTGGCGTTCCTTGGTTCCTCAGAGGCAAGTGCCGGCATGTATGTTCTACCACTCGATGCCGTTAGCCCGTTTAAAGCGGCGGATGAAGGGCTTTTCGCACCACCGTTTGAAGCGGAAGAAGAGATTTTTTTTATCCCGGATGGGGGGGACAATGAGCGCTGTCAGCCCGATGTGCTTGCCGGCCAGACAATCCGTCAGAAGCTGATCGCCCAGAATGGCGGTATGATCCCTGTCGGTTCCCATGTCCTCCATGGCACGAAGGAGGGTCTTTTCGCGGGGCTTACCGCTTTTCCAGTAAGCCGGACATCCCAGCGAGCGGTTAAACCGCTCCACCCGCTCCCGATCATTATTGGACACAAACGCAACCGTTATGCCTGCCGCCGCCAGGGATTCCAGCCAGGCTCGGATGTCTTCATCCGGCTCCGGCTGCTCATAGGGCGCTAGGGTATTATCAATGTCGCAAAGAACGCCACGCACTCCAAGAGACGCCAGTACCTCGGGTGTGACCTCCCGGTATGTACGGAACATGCGATCGGGCATCAACCACTGGCTCATGCGTACGGTGCCTTTCACGGAAATACCTTCCTTCGTTTCAGGGATGATCATATTTTACCATAAAGGACTCTCGAATGCAAGTCTTTTTGCAAAAAAGCATCAAGTTATCAGAGATTCAGTTACAGTTTAGCTGGGGAGGAGCATCTCCCGGCCTCTCCGGTTTATATTGGAAAGATCTGCCCCTTTTCCAATCCCAAAATGTCTGCCCAAAAGTTCTTTGGAGTCCAGAACCTTTCTTTCAAGAAAGGTTCTGGCGTTCTCCCGTTCTCCCGCTCCGCAGAAAAGATACAAAAGCATTCGGCAAAATTTACAAATTGTTCATCAAGCCAAGATGGGCAGGTGGTATGATGGGCAAAACAAATCAAATCAGGGAGGTACAGAGCAAATGAAGCCAGACACACGGTGGGCCCCCCTCACCCGAGAGGGCATTCGGAAGGGTCTGGGAGAGATCGGATCGGACGTGGACATCCACCTATACCAAAGCATCGATTCCACCAACACACACGCGCGCCGTCTTCTGTCCCAGACGCAGTCTGGGTCGAGCCCGGATATCGAGGAGGCACATGACACCATATCCCGGCCTCTGACCCTGTTGGCCGCCCGGGCCCAGACCGCCGGACGAGGCCGGATGGGTCGAAGTTTCTATTCCCCCGCCGACAGCGGCCTGTACATGACCCTGCTCTTCCCGGCTGACCGTCCTCTGTCCGAAGCCGTGACAGTGACGGCCGCCGCCGCTGTGGCGACTGTCCGGGCCATCCGGGATGTCACCGGCTTGTGTCCCGGGATTAAATGGGTCAATGATCTGTACCTGGGAGGGAAAAAAGTGTGCGGCATCCTGACAGAGGCGGTCACTCCGTCCCCGCAAGACGCAGCCCTGCTCCCTCCGCCATGCCGTGCCGTCCCCTTCCTCCTGGTCGGCATCGGCATCAATCTGACAACAGATACCTTTCCGGACGGCCTCCGGGATACAGCGGGATGTCTGTCTGACTTTCTGCCCGCCGCAGATGGAACATCCATCCGCCCAGACGCCGGGATCCTGTGCGGCTCGGTCGCCCGCCGCCTGCTGTCCCTGGTGCCCTCCGACTCCCTCCGAGCCAGGGACTGCCTGGAGGCTTACCGGGCCCTGTCCCTTCTGCCCGGACATCGGATCCTGTGCACCAGGGGGAACGAAACCTTTGAAGGCCAGGCTCTGGGCATCACAGACCGCTACGGCCTGTCGGTTCGCCGTGACGACGGCTCTCTTACCGTGCTGGACAGCGGAGAGGCACGGGCGAGACCGGCCGATCCGTCATAACCATCACCGGCCGCCCGGCCATTGACCTCCCTATACCCGGCCGTCCCCCGCTCTTCTACCGGCCAAAAAACTCCCGTCTGCAGGGGGGGCAGGCGGGAGAAGTATGTTTACTTTTTTACGTATGCCTTTTCAGCGCCGCAGCGGACAGACGCAATCAGTGCTTCTTCTTCAGAGCCACAGCAGCGGCCATAGCAGACAGAACCACAGCGATGGTACCGCCGGCTACCACGGAAGCACATCCGTCGTCATCAGAATCAGCGGTGGTTTCGGAGGCCTTCTCTGTAGAGGCAGCCGTGGAAGCTTCGGTAGCGGCCTCGGTTACAGGATCTGTGGGAGCCTCGGTCTTTACGTCGGACTCCTCAGTCGGATCCTCAGCCTGGGTGGGGATTTCGATATCTTGGGTTCCTTCCTCCAAAATCACCACATTGGGAACATTCGGGAACTCCATGCCGTCCTTATATTTCAGAACCATGTTGAGTGAGTTATCATATGCCGTCCAGGTGACCACAGGTGTAACGCCGTCATCCCGGGTCTCTCCGGCGGTCGTGCCGGCTGCCCAAATCACGCCCTTATCTTGGTTCTTGTTCAGGTAGTAGATGCAACCGCCCATCACAAAATCCTGGTCAGGGCCAAAGAAGACCGTGATCTGATCCTCAGGATTCTCGGTGTAGGTCTTGTAGGAGAAATCATAGTACAGGCGCTCCCAGCTCAGAGCGAACTCTGCGCACCAGCCATCCTCGGTCAGGCCATACGCGCCCTTTGCTCCGCTATCCGGATCCTGGGTATCCAGCAGATTATTGCCCTCGTCGTCGCCGTTCTCCTGCACCATGATCTGCATGGGCTGAAGCTCACCGGCGGTGTTCTGAATCATGGAGAAAGAGTAGAAAACGTTCTTGGGGTTGTCTCCGGCCAGGTCGGGATCCTCCTTGACCAGCTTGGTCAGGACGCCGCCGAAGTCCAGGCAGACCTGGAAAGCGTCGCCGTTATAACTTGTAGCATTGTCGCCTATCACGACATCATCGTCTACCACATAGAAGCCGATGTACAGGTAGTACGGGTCAGCGGCTACATAGTAGGTAACGGAGAAGTTCTCCGGCATATCGGGATCGGTGCCGTCAGCGGAACCGCCAACCCAAGACACCATGTTGCGGGGCTCAATCTTGTAGGGAGACAGGCCGGTAGCGACCCAGTCATCCATGTTGCCGTCAAAGGTGATCTTCTCAGCCATCTGTTCATCCCACGCGATGTTCACGCTGTCCAGCGTGGCGAAATCGTCCTGCGAGGTAACCCAGTTACCGCTTGTCTGGCCAATCTTGCTTGGAATTTCCGCACCGGCAAAGACAACACCGGTGGCAAGAACCATAACCACGCACAGGGCAATAGCAAGGATCTTTTTCATCGTTTGTTCCTCCATATTCATTTTGGTAGTGTGGTGTGTACCGGCCGTTCCCCCTTGGCGACGGCTTCAGCGGCTCTATCACCCGCCGGGTCTGTATGTACCTGCTACAAAAATGTAAAGTGTATCAGACCGTTCAGCGTATGACCATGCCGCCTTGGTACAAAAGGATATTCATTCCGGGATCGGTACGTGTATCCCTTTTCATATTCATTATATCAATTTTTATCTGATTTGTCAACTGCCTGTGGAGAAAAATTATTTATTTTATTTTGTTCGTTTTGGCACCGGCAGACCATTCCTGCCTTGTTCAATCGCTTATAACATGCAAAAAAAGCCAAAATCAGGCGATTGTTGGGTGTCATCGGCCTGAGGCGGAGAAGGAACGCCAAGGAACGCCAAGGAACGCCAAGGAACGCCAAGGAACGCCAAGGAACGCCAGAGAAACTTCTTGAAAGAAGTTTCTCTGGACTCTTCAAGAACTTTC